>JAUYMX010000536.1 GCA_030699345.1 Methylococcaceae bacterium | reverse complement strand
ATCAAAGGCAAATAACTCGGCACGATTGAGTCTTTCCAACCAGCTATCGAACTGTGCCCAGTTCGAAATGGTTGTGTAGTTGGTTTGCTTGGGTGCCGTGGGTGGAGCGACTTCAATGTCAAAAAGGCTTGCTGAGTCGGGCGTTACCGGCGGTGCAGATACTGAGTTATCGATGAGTTTTAGCCAGCTTGAAAAACCCAACTCGGCCAATAAGTTTTTCAGCTCCGCCTTGTCCATCGGTTGCTGCTTTAAATCATCCATGTGATAAGGCAAATCAAGATCCAGTTTGATGGTAGTCAGCTGCTTCGATAGTGGTAACTGACCTAAGCTGGCGCGTAAGTTTTCGCCGATTTTGCCGGTAATTTGATCAGCATGGGCGATCAGATTTTCCAGTGTTTCGTATTGTTCCAGCCATTTTGCGGCGGTTTTTGGGCCGACTTTAGGCACGCCGGGAATGTTGTCCACGGTATCGCCAATCAAGGCTAGATAATCGACAATTTGTTCCGGCTTGACGCCGAATTTATCGATCACACCTTGTCTGTCCATGCGCGTATCAGACATGGTGTTTTCCAGAATGATGTGCTCGGTGACCAACTGCGCCATGTCTTTGTCGCCGGTAGAAATGATCACGCCATAACCCTGCTGCTCGGCATGTTGTGCCAACACGCCCAAGACATCGTCTGCTTCTACGCCGGATTCCATAATCAGCGGCAGACCCATGGCGCGAATTACGTTGTGAAGCGGCTCAATTTGCACCCGTAAATCATCTGGCATCGGCGGTCGGTGCGCTTTGTATTGATCATAAAGATCATTACGAAAGGTTCTACCGGGCGAATCGAATACCACGGTAATGTAATCGCTGTGGTATTCGGTAATCAGCTTGCGCAACATACTGGTCACGCCGTGGATGGCGTTGGTAGGTAAGCCCAGCGGGCTGGTTAACGGTGGAATAGCATGGTAGGCGCGGAATAAAAAAGAAGATCCATCTACCAGAATCAGGCGTTGTCTTGTGGGCTCGGACATAGCGTTTATTGTAATTATCGTTGGGCTAAAGTGTCGGGTGGCTAACAATGTCAGGTTTTGCGTTTAACTTCAACGATATTGGCAAGTTGACTGAGTTTGTTGAAGATTTGGCTGAGTTGATCGGTATTTTCAACTTGAATGGTTAAATCAAGATCCGCAGAAAAATCCGGATGACTATGCAGCACTGCATTGCTAATGTGGATTTTGGCTTGTGCGAGCACTTGGCTGACATCCGCCAATAGGTTTTGTGCGTTGAATGCCTGAATAACAATTGGTACAGCATGGCTGGCTTTTTGTGCTCCCCAGCTGACATCAATTAATCTGTCCTTTTTTTGTGGTTCCAGTTGCACGATATTTGGACAGCTTTTTCGATGTACAGTAATGCCTTTAAGATGCGAAATGTAACCAATGATGTCATCGCCCTGAACTGGGGTGCAGCAATGCGCAAATGAGGTCAGTACATTGTCCATGCCGTTGACGGTGACGATGGATTTGGTAACAACTTTTTGTTGCTTGCCTAACAGTGGCGAGCTTTCCAGTTCCGGGATTTTAAAAAATGCGGCTAATTGACGATTATTGATGTCGCTACGGCCGATGGCTTCAAAAAGTCGATCAGCATCAGACTGTTTAAAATGCCGGACCAGTTCTGCTATATCAAGCGCTTTAATGCCTAAACGCTGGGTTTCTTTTTCTAAAATAGCTTTGCCGGCAGCTATATTTTGGGTCTGTTGTTGATTTTTAAACCAACTTTTAACTTTGCTGATAGCGCTGGTGGTTTTTAAATAACCTAAATGCGCGTCTATCCAATGACGATTGGGCGCGCCGTCTTTAACGGTGAGAATTTCTACTTGTTCGCCAGATTTTAAGGTGTAGGTCAATGGCACAATGCGGCCATTGATTTTGGCGCCACGGCATCGGTGACCGACTTCGGTATGAACGGCGTAAGCAAAATCCAGAGGTGTTGCGCCTTTAACCAAGTCGACCAATTTACCCGCCGGGGTTAACACATACACCCGATCATTAAATAGTTCGCTACGAAAATTTTCGCTAAAGGCTTCGTCTGTAGTTTTGTCTTCCAGTAATCGGCGTAAGGTGGCGACACTTTTTTCCATGGCCGCATTTTGCTTACCGCCTTCTTTATAAGCCCAGTGTGCAGCAACGCCCAATTCGGCAAAATCATGCATGTCACGGGTGCGGATTTGTACCTCAATGCGATTGCCGTGACTATCCAAG
>JAUYMX010000509.1 GCA_030699345.1 Methylococcaceae bacterium | reverse complement strand
TTGGCAGCATCAATCAGTGCGGGCATATCTTGAAATCTAGGGAATTCAGCAATACCTGCGCTAAAAGTGACAGAAAATTGTCGATTATTTACGCTGAACTTAAGGGTGCTGAATTTTCGCAATAATTCGGCAACCAATAGCTTGGCCTGGTCGGCGCGGGTGTTGGGCAGAATTAACACAACCTCTTCTCCGCCAAACCGTGCCGCTGTATCTACCGCACGCAGTCGCCGATTGAATAATGCCCCCAACGCTTTCAAAACTTCATCGCCGACGTGATAACCAAATTCCTCATTTACAAAACTAAAATGATCTAAATTCAGCATCACGTAGGAAAAGGGCTTAGGTTGGTGCTTGTTTTTGTTGATTTCTAATTGTAAATGTTCATCCAGCGTACTTCGATTAAGCAAGCCTGTCAGTCCGTCGCGCACCATCATTTCCTGAATAATTCTGGAGCGTTTAACTTTGACCTCAATCGCGGCCATAAACTGCTTAAGCTCCATAGACTTGATGAAAAACTCCTCGTCTGCGGCAATTAAGTCATTTCGATGATGATCAATAACGCTATCATCCGCCCAAAATACGATTGCGGTACTGCTGTAAGCGTAGTGATGTCGAATATTGGCAGCTAATTCCAGGCCATTGGTTTCGCGCATATGCAGATCGATCAAAATCAATTCCGGTTGAAATTCAATCAATGTCGCCAGCACGTTGTCCGGGTTGGTCAATAAGCGCGTTTTAATGCCGTTTTTTTGCATGATCGACAGCGATTGTTTGGCCAACATTGCATCATCGTTAATAATCAGCACACGATATGCTGAACGTTGGGCCGCATGTTGCTGGGAACGGATAAACTCCACCATTTGGTTTATCGGAAATGGATGAGCGAAATAAGCCGCTGCACCGGCGCGTGCGGCATTTAAACGGCTGAATATGTCGTCTTGTTCGGCAATCACTACAATCGAAGGTAATTCAAGCTCATGGTGTTTGAGTTGCTCAATTTGGCTTAAGCCTAAGCCAAGCGTGGAAGAAAGTTGTATTAATATAACCGCTGGTTTAAGCGCTGAGCTTATGGATAGAAACTGTTCAATACTGCTGACTTGTCGAGTGCGTATTCCCTCATTACTCAGTTGATTGCTGATGTCATCAAAAATAGCGTCGGTATCACCCATCACAATAACTAGCGGTTCGTCACTGGCGCGTCTATAAGGCGGAATATTAGTGTTTTGCTTGTTGATGATGTTGTGAGCCGCTGTTTCCAGAGCTAAAAACAACACATCCAGGGTTTGTTCGGAATGGATTTGTAATAGCGGTAGCTCGGTGTTTGTTTTTGACAGCGTCTCTGATGAGGCTTCGGCAATTTCGGCAATATCCAGAAAACCAGCGGCTGCGCTTGCATGTGCAAGCTGCTGTAATTCATCAAGCAGTGTCGTGATAGCCGGAGCATCAAGTTGAGATTTACAATGTTGCCAAGCTTTGCTGATTGCGGCAATTGCGCTCGGCATCGTCTGGGTAAAAATCATTTCCTTGGTATCAAGCTGTTGCTTTAGTCGGTTTTGGTTGGGGTTGTCTACCATGACTGTCTTGAAGAGTGTGTTGTCGTGTATGAGTCGCGATGTGTGATCCAGGTTGATCAGGGCGAATCAGTTTGTGGTTGTTATCATAGCATGATGCATCAGGCGAAAAATGCGTTCTGCCAAGTCTGTGTTTTCTTTGCTAAAATCGCCATCTTTGTAAATTTCATTGTGTAAGCACATAGAAAATCTTCTTAAATATAGGGAAATATGCCTGAATACTTATCGTTATCCCAAAAATTACTGAGGATTGGTCGAATTTTTAGGGTAGTCCTCAGTAATGCCAAAAAGTAATCAACTTCTTTCTCGATTGCTATTGCTCTACATTTTGTTGGGCTGGCTGCTTATCGGCTTGGTTATTTATAAATTAGTTATTGATGAGGTAGAAACCTCAAAATATCAGGCTCGTTTTTTATCTGACATTAGCAAGCAACTTTCATTTAAGTTACAGACTGGCCCTAGTAGCTCAATTCGTTACCCTGAACATGGTCCTTATGACCAGCGCCTAGGCTATACGCTGTTAGCGGACGAGATTGAACGCTTACAAAAATCGGGTTTTAAAATTACCGCTCAAGCCAGTATCTCGCCAATGATGGCCAGAGTAGTCGATGACTACGGGCTATTTTCCATTTACCACGAGAAAAACCAGGCTGGGTTAAAAATTGTTGATCGGTCCGAGCAAGTCATCTTTAACGCGTCTTATCCGGCACATGGTTATGCCAGTTTTCAGGCGATTCCGCCATTGGTATTGAATACCTTGTTGTTTATTGAAAATCGGGAATTGCTTAACTCGAAAAACAAGCAAATTAATCCCGCGGTAGAGTGGGATAGATTTGGCTTTGCAACCGTGCAAATGATGGCTAAAAAGCTAGGTGCTGACATTAACGTGCCAGGCGGCAGTACCCTGGCAACACAGTTGGAAAAATACCGGCATTCACCGGATGGCTATACCAAATCAATTTCAGAAAAATTTCGGCAGATGGCCACCGCTTCAATTCGGGCTTATTTGTTGGGCGCCAATACGCTGACTATGCGTCAGCAAATAGCGCTGGCCTACTTAAACTCAATGCCCTTAGCGGCAACCGCCAGCAAAGGCGAAATACACGGTTTAGGAGATGGCTTGGTGGCTTGGTTTGGCGCCGATTTTAACGAAATTAATAAGCTGCTTAGCCAGCCGGACATCAATGCAAGTAAACATATTTCGCCCAAACAGGCGCAAGCTTATCGGCAAGTGTTGAGCATTTTATTATCGCAACGAAGACCCTCTTATTTACTCGGGCGCGGCCGCGAAGCCTTGCAAAAACTCACTGACAGTCATTTGCGGATATTAGCCTCACAAGGCGTCATACCTGAATCATTAAGAGATGCCGCATTAAAAGTCGACACTCGCCAGCTTCTTAAAGCGGAGCCTGCAAGTAAATTTCAAGTACGGCAAAAAACCCAAAATGTGTTGCGCAGCCGTCTTGCCACCACCTTGGGTGTGCCATCAATTTATGATTTAGACAGGCTGGATTTAACCGTAAAAACCACCATCGATTATGACGCCCAACAAGCGGTAACCGCTGCATTGCGAAGTTTAAGCGAGCAGAGCAATGCCACTGCAGCCGGGCTATTGGGCGTCAGAATGCTCAATCAAACCAGCGATCTGTCACCGATCGTATACAGCTTGATGTTGTTTGAACGCGGCACCAAAGGCAATTTGTTACGTGTGCAAACCGATAATTATGACCAGCCTCTGGACATTAACGAGGGCATTCGCCTGGATCTTGGCTCAACCGCCAAGTTACGTACCATGGTGCATTATTTGGAGCTGGTCGCTGAGCTATATCAGCAATATCATGGCCGATCGGCACAGGTATTAAACCGGGTTGAAGTACATCCTAGAGATTACTTGTCAGCCTGGGTCATCGAACAATTACGCGCTACCCCCCGCATTAAGCTTGAAGATTTGCTCAATCAGGCCTTAGATAGACGTTACTCAGCCAGTCCGGGTGAAAATTTTTACACTGGCGGCGGCGTACATCATTTCAATAATTTTACCCACGATGAAGATTACAAAATCATGTCGGTGCGGGAAGCCTTACGCGATTCAGTCAACTTGGTGTTTATTCGCTTGATGCGCGATTTAACGTATCACCATCTCTACAAACCGGAAGGTATTGCTCGATGGTTGGAAATTCCTGATGACCCGCGCCGCCTGGAATACCTGCAACGCTTTGCCGATAAAGAAGGCATTGTGTACATGCGGCGCTTTTATGACCGCTATCAAGGTAAGGCACCTAAAGAGATCATGGAATTGATCACCCAGCGCGTGTTTGCCAAGCCTTCGCGTTTAACCATGCTGTATACGGCTGTCAATCCTGAACATAATGTTACCGCACTGACACGCTATCTTAAGACACGCATTCCGGCATCGGTATTGGCTGCAGAAGATATAGATAAGCTGTATTACAAATATTCACCTGAGAATTTTAATCTCCAGGATCAAGGCTACATTATCAAAATTCATCCACTGGAGCTGTGGCTGGTGGGCTATCTGACTAAACATCCCAAAGCGACCAAAGACGAAGTTATTGCCGCCAGCGTTGAACAACGCCAAGAAGTGTATCGCTGGTTATTTAAAAGTAACCGGCAAAATGCCCAGCAGCGGCGAATCATGACCTTGCTGGAAGATGAGGCGTTTAAACAAATTCATGCGGCTTGGGAGCGCGTTGGCTATCCGTTTGGTGCATTGACCGCTTCTTACGCGACCTCCATCGGTGCATCTGGCGACAGACCGGCCGCATTGGCTGAGCTTGTGGGTATTTTGCGTAACGATGGCGTCAAGCTGCCCATCGTGCGTTTTGAGAACTTGCATTACGCCAAAGATACACCTTACGAAACCGTGCTGGATAAAGCGGTTGAAACCGGCCAACAAGTGTTACCGCCGGAAGTCGCAAGAGCTGCGCGGGGCGCTATGATAGGCGTCGTAGAAGGCGGCACGGCTACACGGCTGCGAGGTGTTTATACCAATACTGACGGCTCACCATTATCAGTGGGTGGGAAAACCGGCACCGGTGACCATCGAAAAGAAATTTGGGGGCCGGGCGGACGGTTGATTGAATCAAAATTTATCAGCCGTGCAGCCGTATTTACATTTTTCTTGGGTGAGCGCTTTTTTGGTGTAATTACCGCTTATGTAGCCGGGTCGAATGCCGGAAATTATCACTTTACCAGCTCGTTACCCGTGCAAATTGTGAAGTTTTTACAACCCACGTTGACGCCACTTCTGAATAGAACGGCAAGCCAGGCATCCAGCTTAAGAACAGCTACAACTAGCGAAGATATTGTTTCAGTGCATCAACCACAATAGCTATAAACACTTGGCGATACAAAATAGGCAGGAATAAATTGCCGAAATTCTATAAAATCGCCGTTTCGTAAAAATTCTGCAGACATCCCCATCATGGACTTAAATTTTCTCGATTTCGAACAACCCATCGCTGAATTAGATGCATAAATCCAGGAACTCCGAAACGTAGAGTTTGATAACAACATTGATATTTCTGATGCACTCA
>JAUYMX010000182.1 GCA_030699345.1 Methylococcaceae bacterium | reverse complement strand
TGGAACAGAATCCATACGGTTCATTTGAATCCAGATCATGCCGAAACCCAACATAAAACCACTCAGGAGCGTACCAACCAGAACAAAATAACCGCATAATAAATTTACACTGAGGCGACAACTAGCTTGAAATTTTCCGGTCTCTTGATCGCGCGGTCATGCGTAGGCTGGATAAGCGCTAGCGCATCCGGCAATTGCGGTGGATGCGCGTTGCTTATCCACCCTACACAAAACACATAGCCTCACTCAGATTAAAGACTGAATAGTTACGATTTTCCAGGGCACACACAGCATCTCGATATTGCTAGATAACTGCCTATCTGATTGTATGTGAAGTGTGAGAACGTCCACTGGTAACAACCAAACGCCTCGTTATGTTGTTTCACTGATAACCAGCCAGCTCAACATAGCCCTGACCTGAAATAGGTTGGCCGTTTTTGGTGCCTTTAACACTGACCGCGCCTTCCCAATAACGATAACTGACATTGAGCTCCTGATCATTTAGCAGAGGGTCAACCTCAACCTCAAGCCCTTGAGAAGGAACAGCCAAGCGCCATCGCGAAGGATACGTTATTTTTGAATGCGGACTTGTCCAGCTATCGAGAATTTTAATCGTGACATCATTGTCCTTAAGCGCCACTTTTGCATTGTCTGCCAACACCATAGAACCAGCGCTATTGCTATCCGCTTGGCCGTCCTTACGCCGTAAACGATAAAACATTAGCTCGGTATTATCCGACAACTGCAAGGCAAACCAATCCCAGCCGCTTTGTTCTGACGACAAGGCGCTGGTGCTCCATTCCCTGTCCATCCAGCTGGTACCGGTGACTGAAAATTGCTTCCCTGCAACACTGACAGAGCCTTCAGTCGTTAATCGCGGATATGAATAATAATACGAGGCATTACCCGGCTCGCGGCTTTTCTGGCTTAAACCTTGATCGCCCTGCAGCACATAACTCTTTGGCGAGGTTAACAATAGGTCAATGGCAAAGTCATGACTTTTGGCTTGCAAGCGAAGCGGAAAGTCCGTTTCGCCAGCTGTTTTTGCCGACCAGTCATAAAGCCAAACTTGATACTTTTTATCTGAAGCACCGGCAAGATCATTGCCGGCCCGGCTGAACCGTTCATCGGTGTAAAAGTGATTTCCTTGGACATCAGTTAAAGTTAAATGCGCCATGTATGTTTGATTTGACCGCCAGACAGACTTTGAATCCGGTGTGCCAGCCTTGGCAGCAAAACGAAAAAAAGTCAGCTCATAACCAAATTGCCGCCCTTGCCTGTCTGTTAAGTTGCCGGTGAAATACCACCATTCAGAGCGGAAATCATTGTGTGGGCCGTGATCGCTCGGAAATGAAAACACTCTAGGCTTTAACGCGCGCGCAAATCCCTCGTTTTCATTTGATAAGTCTGTACTGAAAGACCCATTCTTTTGCTTGGCGGTTGGGTTAATAACATCTTCAGTAACGACAGTCTTCACGTCTGGCCGCACCAACACTTGCCAGCCGATCACCAGTAGCAATGCCATCAACAAACCATAAATTAAGAGTTTTATTTTCATTCTGTCCGCAAGGCTTCAGCCGGATGGGTCTGGGCCATTTTCATGGCAGGAAAAATACCGGCCAACAATGCCGCAATAAACGCTAAAGCGACTCCTTGATAAAGCACTCCGGCATCGAAATAAAATGCCATTGTCCAGCCGAATGAGCGTTGGTAGACCACAAAAATCAATACATAAGCCACGATAAAACCGACCGGAATGGCAAGTAATCCAGCTATTAAACCCATCAATCCGGTTTCACTGATTATCAGCACCGTTAACTGTCTGGAAGTGATTCCGATAGCACGCAAAATACCCAGCTGCCGTGTGCGTTCAAACTGCAACGCCATCAAAGCGCTGAATACACCGACAAAAGCAATGGCCGCCGACAGCCAGCGCAAGGTTTCAGTGATGGTAAAGGTCTGTTCAAAGACTTCCATAGACGCTTTATAAATATCCTGATTGGATTTTACGGTCTGCTGGGTAGTCAGTAATTGACTAATCCGGCTTTCCAGTTGCTTTAAATCAGTGCCCTCCTTGGCATACACGCCAATGCCGGAGTAACCCAAATCCGGCCAATAACGCTGGTAATTCTGACGGCTCATCGCCAGATGACCTTGATCGCCACTGTAATCGGCATAGATGGCGATGACTTCAAACGCCTGCTCGCCTTGATTCGTTTTTAAGCGGATTTTTTGGCCAATTTTTACCGCATGGTGATAGGCATAAGGCTCGGTAACGATGATGGTTTGCTGGTTGTCGAACCGGAACCAAAGATCATCGGCAACGTTATGTTTAAAGATAAAGCCCTGTTTAGACGATTCATTTAACTCAAACACCGATATTTTAGTCAGTTGATCATCAGCAATCAGCTTGGTGTGCAGCGCGCTACTGAGCATTTGCACACCGGCAAGTTTGGCTATTTCATCTTTCAGGCGATGATCGGTCACCGCTTTCTCGGCCGTCATCTTATCGCCAAGTATCGATACATAAAGATCGGCCGGTAAGCTGGCATGCACCCATTGCGCAACAGTCTGGCGAAAGCTGCCGATCATCAAATCCATGCCTATCGTCGCGGACACCGCAATCATCAATGCCGCTATTGCGATCCCGGTTCTACTGATTTCAGCCGCGACCATTCGGGCTGGTAAACGCCCTAAAATCCCTAAGAAACGCCCGAAAACTCGTTCAAATATTTTGGTAAACAACAAGGTAATAGCAGGAGTCAGCAGGCCAAATCCAAACAGAATCAAGAAAATACTGGCAAGGCCCAAGGTAATGCTTTGGCCGGAAAACCATGCCGTCACCAAACCGCTAAGTATCAATAAAATACTAGCTAAACCGACCGTTTTAATTAAGCGGCGGCTGCCCAATTCCAATTGCGATCTTGCCAGCACCTTAACCGCCGACAACTGCGTCGCCTCGTAAGCGGGCGGCAATACTGCCAGCAAGGTAGCACTGATACCGAGTAAAACGCCTTTGCCGATCTGCAAAGGCGTAATCATTAACGTCGTCGCGTCGATACGAAAATAAATAGCGTTAATAGTGCCCGAGATCAGATACAACAAACCTTGTCCCAGCGCTATGCCCAGCAAGATACCCACTACCGTGCCGATAATCGCCAACAGTAACGCTTCGCCAATCACTAATTTAAATATTTGCTGCCGGGTGACCCCCAACAAGCGCAAGCTGCCGATTAAACGCCGCCGTTGCATCACCAAAAAAGTCATCGTGTTGTAGATTAAAAACATGCCCACCAGCAGCGACAACAGACCTAAAGCCTTTAAGTTGATAGCAAACGCCCGCGTCATTTCTCGCATCGATTCTGCTTGGCTATCTATCGACACCAATAACGCAGAGCCCGGCAAGCTTTGTTGTATAGCCGCCAAGGTTGCCGAATCATCTTGCTCGATAACTACGTCAATGGAGCTCAAGCGACCAAATAATCCCAATACTTCCTGCGCTGTGGCAATGTCGGTAATGATCAGCTTGGCTGAGATCTGTTCTGAAACCGCATCATTAACACTAAACAAGCCGATCAGTTTTAACTGTTGCTCGCCTTGGTCGGTAACAACTTTAAATTGATCATTGATTTGCAGGTGCAGCTGTTGTGCCGTTTTTTCACTCAGCAACACGCTATTGGGTTCGCTTAATAAACGGCTCAACAAATCCCGCGAGGAACTTTCCGGCTGTCCACTTTGCCAGCCGGAATGTAAGGATTTTTCAATAAAGGGATCGATGCCGATCAATTTAAAATTTTCCTGATCCGGCTGCGCCAGCTTTACATAGCCGGTAACGACCGGCGATAAGTTAGCGATGCCCTGCTCTACTCTTAAACGGCTATAAAGCTTTTCATCAAGCCCGCCGTCACTGGCAATAATGCGGTGTGTAGCCGTTCCCGACATTGCCTTACCCGCTTGGTTAAACGATTTAAGCGAGCTTTCCATTGCCAAATCAATTGCAATAACAACCGCTACGCCCAACGCAATGCCCAAGATCGCCAGCACCAGTTGCCAAGGATGCTGCCATAAAAAGTTACGACTGGAACGCTTAAGGATGGCACTCATCGTGTATGCAGCGCTTTGTTTTGAATAGATAAAACCCGGTCGGCTTTGCCGATAACTTCCTGACTATGCGTCGCCATAATCATGGTTTTACCGGCTTTTCTGACCAGAATATCCAGCAGTTCCAACACTTGCTCAGCCGTATCCAGATCCAGATTGCCGGTAGGTTCGTCGGCGAGTATCACATCCGGATCATGAATCAAGGCACGGGCAATGGCAACGCGTTGTTGTTCACCGCCTGACAAACGATCCGGGTAGCTATCCAATCGGTCGGACAATTTTAATTTTGCTAATAATTCTTCGACATGATCATGATCCTTGCGGCTCACTCGCTTAATCAATTCCAATGGCAGCAGCAGGTTTTCCGCAACCGTCAGCGTAGGAATCAAATTATAAGACTGGAAGACAAAGCCGATATGGTGACGGCGAAACAAGGTGCGGTCATGTTCGGAGAGCGCTGTAATATCAATATTATTAATGACAACTTTGCCGCTGTCGGGCGGATCGATACCACTGATTAGATTTAGAAAAGTAGATTTGCCGGAACCGCTGCGACCCAGCAAAACTATGAATTCACCCTGTTTAACATCCAGTTGCAAATCGTCAAAAACGGCATGTTGCTGCCCGGACTCCTGATAGCTTTTATTTAACTGTTGAATAGATATTGCGGCTTGTGTCGTCATAAAAGCTTGGTCACAAAAGTTGCAAAACTTGAAGATTACAACAAGTTTTATGATTGAAGAGAAAGGCGAATTTGTATCATAAGTGCATGACACAGGTAAGGCACTTATTACTTGATGTTACGCAGACCAAAAGAAATGATCGTTATCGATACACAAGGATTGCTAGTGTCGCTATCGCGACAGTTTATTTTAATGTCGGTTCTCGCACCGACAGGCGAGCTACTTTCTTTTGCTTCGCCTCGGCAACTGCTCCCTGCGTTGCTCTACCTCCTGCATCCTTGCAGTCGAAAAGAAAGTAGCCAAAGA
>JAUYMX010000180.1 GCA_030699345.1 Methylococcaceae bacterium | reverse complement strand
GGTAATCGTCCGTTAAAACCGTATTTTCTGACCGAAAAAAAACGTCATCCTCTACATTTTTTGAAGAGGATAGATCATGACATTATCAGTCCATTGGCTTAGCCACATCACTGCCTGGCAAAGCAGTGGCCTTTCGCAAGCCGCCTATTGTCGTCAGCACCAACTAACCTACGCCACATTTTCGGCACGACTGTGTGAGTTCCGGGCGCAGGCTAAATTAACACCACCGGCGCCACCGGTCTTGTTGCCGATTCAGGTGCAGCCGCCCGTCTTGCCTATAGGTGGAATAATTCTGCATCATAAAGGTCATCGACTGGAATTGCCTGCCAGTGTCTGTGCATCGTGGCTGGCGGAGTTATTGCGTTGTCTGGGTTAGTCGCAGCCCCTACGCAAATCTGGTTGGCGGTTGCCCCGGTGGATATGCGTCGAGGTATCGACGGCTTGTCGTCGATTGTGCAGCAAGCACTAGGCCAGTCGCCGTGCGCAGGCTCGGCGTTTGTATTTCACAATCGCGCCGGTAATCGCTTGAAGTTGTTAGTCTGGGATGGCAATGGCGTCTGGTTGTGCCAGCGCCGTTTGCACCGGGGAAAGTTTGTTTGGCCGTTGATCTGTGAACACTGCGTTTCGATCAGTCACGCCGAATGGGAGTGGCTAATTGCCGGGGTGGATTGGCAACGCTTGGCGGCAACACCAGTACCGGATTGGCAGGTATAAAAACGGGCAAGAATCCAGTAATAATAAGGCTTGCAGCGATTTTATCGGGTATAATATCCCCATGAATCCGCTTATCGAACTTGATCAGCTTAACCTTGATCCTGCCGCCAAAATACAAGTGGCGGCGATGATTCAGTCGCTGCTTGAACAAGCGAATCACCAAGCGTCTGCGCAATTACAAGCCAAGGATGCGCAACTGCAAATTGCTCAGGCGTCGCTGCAAACCAAAGATGCTGAGATCAAACGCAAAGACTTTAAAATCGAGGCGCTGACCTTTGAACTGGCCCGACTGCGCCGCCTTCAGTTCGGTGCCAAAAATGAAACCCTGTCACCGCTGCAACGGGATCTGTTTGCCGAAACGTTGGCGACCGATATTACCGCTATCGAAGTGGAACTGGAACAACTGGCTGAGGCTGAGCCCTGCACTACCGTCACTAAACCCAAGCGCCCGCGAGCCGGTCGTCAGCCCTTACCCGAGCATCTGCCGCGTATTGAACACCGTCATGAACCCGAATCCTGCACTTGCGGCCAGTGCGGTAACGCACTGGTTAAAATCAGTGAAGACATCACTGAACAACTGGATGTGGAACCGGCCAAGTTCTTTGTGCATCGCCATATCCGTCCACAATACGCCTGCCGTCGTTGTGAAACCATCATCGCCGCAGCGATTCCACCCGCCGTCATTGATGGCGGTATGGCTGCAGTGGGTTTACTCACCTGGATCATGATCGGCAAGTTCGTTGATCATCTGCCGTTGTATCGCTTGGAACAAATCGCGGCCCGAGACCAAGTCACCTTGGCCCGTTCGACCCTGGCCGAATGGGTGGGGCGTGTCGGTGTCGCACTACAGCCATTAGTCGATCGACTCGTTTGGCATCTCTTGCAAGGCAACACGCTGCATGCTGATGAAACGCCTGTGTCACAACTGGAGCCTGGCAGCGGTAAAACCAAGAAAGCATACCTGTGGGCCTATCGCAGCAATGACCTGCAAACGGGGCCGCGCATTATCGTCTTTGACTACCAACCGGGGCGCAGCGGCGCACATGCGCGACACTTTTTGGGCGACTGGCGTGGCCATTTGCTGGTCGATGACTACGCGGGCTATAAAGCGCTGTTTAGCCCTGATGGCAACCAAGACGCCTGCGTCGAGTTAGGGTGCCTGGCCCATGCGCGGCGTAAATTCTTCGACTTATACAAAGCCAACCAAAGTCCAATGGCGCTGGAAGTGTTAAACCGCATTGCCGTTGTGTACGCGATTGAAGCTGAAGGCAAAAACCTGAGCATTGAAGAACGACAACGCTTGCGGTCCGAGAAAAGTTTACCGGCATTAAAGAGTTTGCATGCTTGGTTACTCGACACCCGCAGTCAAACAGCTAATGGCGGCAGCGCCGCTAAAGCCTTGGATTACAGTTTGAAACGATGGCCATCCTTAAGCCGCTATGCGGAAACTGGCCACCTGCCAATCGACAACAACCCCGTCGAAAACTGCATTCGCCCGATAGCTATAGGCAAAAAGAACTGGCTGTTTGTGGGCTCAGAACGCGCGGGTCGACGAGCTGCGGCGATTCAAACCTTATTAGGCACCGCCAAGCTCAATGGCTTGAACTCGGCAGACTGGTTAAAAGACACCTTAGAGAAATTGCCCACCTGGCCGAATAGCCGTATTGATGAATTGCTGCCGTTAGCACC
>JAUYMX010000489.1 GCA_030699345.1 Methylococcaceae bacterium | reverse complement strand
CCATTGAGCAAGCGGCCAAGAAATGGACCATGCCGATTCGCGATTGGAAGCCAGCGCTGAATCAGTTTATGATTCTGTACCAAGACCGACTAACAGAAGTTTTTTAATGGCGGTTTACACGGAAAGTTTTACACCCTCCATGCCCTACCTACGCGACTTTGATATTTATTTATCACTCGTTGGCATATAGCAATATCTAATAAAATTTGTTTTATCTGGGCAGTGTTTATCAGCGGCTAAGCGGTCTTTCTTGTCGGTTGACAGCGTTGATACAAAGCCCTTTGATGCTAGGCACTCGCCATAAAGCTTTTGCTTTTCTCGTTTCATTTTCTCAGCATGATAAATTATATTTTGCTGATCTTGATGCAACGCAGATAGCTGAGCAAGGCTATTTTCAAGGCCCATTCCTGATATGTATGGCCGCGATTGCCCTGGTAAAGAAGTCTCTATTGTTGATTTATGTGCTTCATATTCGCACTCTGCATTGGCTTTTTCATAGTCTATCTGAGTTGCTGTTGGATTAAACTTGTTCCTGACTATGTAAAGTGGCGGCATATCATCCTCATAAAGCGGCAATCCTTGAGCACAATAAAAATAACTAGCCGATTTTAAGCTCCCTGTATCTTTATCCAAGTTAAATACAACGTTATTACCATCGTATTTAGTCGCGCGTTTTTTAAACCAGTCATTATCATTTTCACAGTCACCAGAGCTGCATTCGTCAACGCCTGCCTTCCTGCATGGTTGCTGGTAGGCAGATTCAAGTATTCTTACATCTTGCCACCCTGGATATTTAAGGTTTGCACAGCCTGTTAGCGCTAATCCTGCTAATAAAATCGTTATTTTTTTCATAAGTCCATCTAGTGTTATTGGTTCAGCGTTTGAATATAGCCGGGTAGTAACGGTATTCGATGATAAAGCGGCAGCAATAAAACCATAATCCAGCCCTGTAGGTCGGGCATGCTGTTTATGCCCGACATTTCAATGTTGCAAATTTGGAGCGGTTTTCGGGTTTTCTAATTACATTCTAACAGCTTGCACTGAAATGTCGGGCAACGATACAGCTGTTGCCCGACCTACGTAATACAAGAATCGTTCGCAGGCAAAGCCTGCTCCTACAGCTCCACATAGTTACCAATTTTACTGTCTGGTAAGACGCTCATAGTCAGTTCGCGGTAACACATACACTGGGCTGGCGGAAATCGAAATGTTGGCTAATCCAGAAGTATCAACCGGCAATTCCTGGCTATGTCCAACTACATCCACCAGCACCCAAGACTTGCCCGGATCAAGCTTAAGCTGCCTATTGCTATTCGCCTCATCGGTTCGCCAAATCATAAAAGTGTCGCCGAAGTAAGACGCCTGGATTTTGGCATCTTTGGTATCGAAAGCTTGATATGGCAAGCCGTCGATTAAGGCGCTGGCTGTATACATCGCCGCCTCGCCGGGTTTGTGGCCCATTGAGTAATCCCAAATTCGGCCATAGGTCAGGTCGTATTCGTGGCCTATACAGAAAGCCAGCCCCAAATAGTCGCTGCGGCTGTTGACCCAGGCGATTATTTTCGCGACTTGTTCGGCCTGCCAGCGGCGCCCGGTCAGGCCGTGCATGGCTTTCGCGCCGGTTTCACCCAGCCAGAACGGCAAGGTATTTTTTCTGCCCAGGCTGACGTATGCGGCCAGCACGCCGCGCTCGTCCTCATTTGTACCATTTCCAATAGCCCCGCCGAAGCGTGGCGATTGTTGTGGATAGGCGTGAACGTCCCAGGCATCCTGATATTTATCCAAGCCCAACTGTAACACCTGTTTGAACCAGTCGCCCTCACCCGGCCGCACCAGGCTGCCGCCGAGGTAATGGGCATCGCTGCGAGCTTTGTGGGCTTGTTCGTATTCCCATTTGGCCCGTTCGATCCAATGTGCGGGATCGCGGAGCTTTTGCCATTCCGGTTCATTGCGAATGTCGATTTCGTTGGTGGCTTTAAAAAAACGGGTAAATTCTGCAGCTGTGTTGATGAATTTTTGGCCGTCAGCAGGATTGTCGTTGAGCCAGGAACTATCACCCGATGAGTCGGCAAAGAAGATCAAGCCGCGTTGCTTTGCCTGTTGCCACTGTGATTGGTATTGCGGATCGAAACCAGGATAGCTGCCAACAGTTTTATAAATCCCCATGCGCTCCAGCCAATCGAAATAGCCGCCTGCTTGTTGAAAGCTTTTGTCGCCATCGGCCATCGCGTAATAGTCATTGTTCCAAAGTTTTTTCTTATCCAGTCGCTGCTTTTGCTCGGCGACTCCGCGCACTACCGAGAAGCCATCGGCGGGATAGTGCATGATCAGTTTGCCGTCAATGGTATACAAGGATGGATAAACCGCGTAATAGCCAGAGTCGGCGATTTTGCCAAAGTCTGCTTCGACTTGGCTGGGAAACAAACCGGATATTTCCTTTACCGCAACCTCGTTGCCGCTGTAGTCGACCAGACGTAAACGTAGTTTTGCTTGAAAGCGTGGCAACGGCACAGGCAAGCTGGTTTCTTCCAAAATTGGATGCCAGCGCATGTCGACTTGTAATTTGATTGGATCGCCCAGACGCGGCAGGTTGGCTGGGACATCGACAAAAATCACCGGCCGCAATTTGGCGGCGATGGCGTTGAGTGCAAGATCAGCGCTTGGATCAGTCAATTGGGTTTTAATCGATTCCAGCGGATGGCCTGCCGGATCGGTAAACACCCCCGCAAATTGAAAGCGTTGACCTTGATCATGTTGCATAACCAGTTTGACCAGCAGGCTATGCCAGCCTGGTGCCAAATTAATTGCGGCAACTTGCGGCGCTTCAGCTTGATCCGACAACGCGGTTGCCACCAGGCCTTCGGTGGTCAAGCCGTGCAGCAAGGTTTTTATTTTCTCGCGAGTAGTCGTAAATCCGGCCGATGGATTTTGATCGTCAGTCAGTTTGAATGGCTGCCCATCCAGCCAGCCAGCGCTTTTAATGCCGGATTGTTGCAAATGCAGCAGTGCCTGAGTGGGTTGATCGACATGTAAATAAAGCTGGGCATAACCGCTGCCGCGCGACCAGCCGTAGCTATGTTGGGTGCTGGGCTCGATAACTGCGACGCCATTAGCTTGAGTCGGTGCGATCTGCCAGCTCCGCATTTCCCCACCCATCATTTGCAGACTAAGGTAGGGCTGGTTGGGATTAGGCCGCAACACGGTTTCGGTATCGAGCCCAAGTATCGAAACGCCCGCTAAGCCGTCTTGCAAGCCGCCGACCAGCCATGCTCCCGGCATACCTGCCTTTAGCGGTTTTGCGGCATCACCTTGGACGACTGACGGCGTGGGCATCGCGCCGAATTTGCCGGGATCGGTCAGAAATTTGGCGACATCCGCTTCGCTTTTAGGCGTGGACAAGACGCCGAGCATGCCGTAATGATCGTCGGTCATCACCGCGGCGGGCAACGTGGAAATATTCAAGCTGCGAGCCAGGACTTCAGCATCCGGTCCGATCAGATAGGATACCGGCAGCTTGTCGTAATTTGGTCGAGCTGCATCGGTAGCCAGTCCGCGAAACAGGATTTCATCCTTATCGCCTTTGCCGTCAAGCACAAGCAGATGCTGCTGGGCATTTGGCACGGCCTTGGTCAATGCCAGAAAACGATTCCGCGCCTGGGCCTGTTCGGCATTCATCCAGTCTCCCAACGGGGTTTCCAGTTTCAGCAAAAATGCGTCAAAGACTTTGGCGCCATCAGCCTTGCCAGTGTTGTTGATTTCCAGCCAGTGATCGCCCGGCAACACGTTGATGGTGGTTGGTGATTGCAGCCATTGATATTCCCAAGGTGACGTATTAGTTAACGCAAAATCGCCGCGTGTCGCCAGTTGTTCCGGCTTTGCCCCGGCCTTAACGGTAAAGTGTTGCGTAACCTGAGAAACCTCGCCGCCGCTTTTGTAGCGAGTAAATACGCGGTACTGTCCGGGCACAATCGCCGGATTCAATTCAAAACGAAAATTGGCGTCCCAACTGCCGAAGCCCTGATGGAAGATCTGTACTTCATCTTTTTCGATCAATACGGATTCTGCACCAGAACCAGCCGCCGCTGTACCTAATTGAACTTGCAGGCTACTATCTTTTTCGGCTGAGGCAAAAGCCGGTGTCTTGCCCAAGTCCAACAGCACCAGCGGTTTGTCTGCCGACCCGGTTGCAGGCAGCGCGGCCAATGGCGGCGCCAGCAGAAAAGCGTCAAAAACCTTGGCGTCATGCCCCGCGCCGCTATCGCGCACCTCGATGACGACATCGTCGGCCATAAGATTGACCGGCACGTCGGCAGCTATCCAGGCATATTCCCACCCCTTGGGTTTCATGGCTAAGGTGCCGCGCAGCTCCAGCCTGGATGCATCAGGCCCGGCCCAGACTTCAAAAGTCTGCACGCAAACATTCGGATCCCCGCCCTGCCGCCAGCGCGCCCAAAAAGTGTAGGCTTTGGTCGGAAGGCCTGATTTAAGATTGAAGCGGAAATTAACTTTCCAACTGCCGAAGCCGGGATGCAACGAGCTGATTTCATCCTTGTCGGTCTGAATGGCGGCGTCGCCCTCATGCGCGGAAACTTCCCCACTAACTACTCGCATGATTTTGTCATCAATACCAGTCGACGGCGGCGCACTGCCCAGTTCAAGCAATATCGCGGGATTTTCAACGGTACTTTTAATCGGCAATCCCGATAAGTCAGCGGCCTGCACCAACTGCGCGGCGAAAAAAAACAGGATCAACAATGGCTTCATAACTTAAGAAAAATAGGGTGAGGGGATAAGCAAATACGCTCGAGACAGGCTAAGCGATACAAAACAAAGTGTGTATCATAGCGACTGCTCAATCAGGCTAGCCAGCGGCAAACCGGATATATTAGAGATGCGTTTGGGTTTTTCGCTGTCTTAGAAAAGTTTTCCAAACAGCGCGGCACCGCCATTGGTTTATTGAAGAACAGATTATTTTTGACGCTCAACCACGGACATCAATGAAAGAGTTTATTACCCAGACTATTCAAAAATTTTTCAAAAAACCGGATTTATCAGATAGCTGGTTTGCATCCCTATTTAGCAGGATGAAGCTGCAAAATTTTTTATCGTTAAAATCCCTGATCGTTTTGGGCTTTGTAATTGCCGTTATTCCGCTTTTTTTGGCGGTCATGTACGCAGCTTTTGGTATGCGCGAAACGTCTGCATTAGGCAGGACTATTAATTCGCAAGTTTTTGAGCAGACTAAAACGATACGGCTGGTATTGCAAAAAACCTCCGACATTGAGCGTAAGGCAAGATTATTCGTGCTGCTGTCTGACCCTGCGCTGCGCCAGCCGTATGAACAACAATCGTATGAAACGACTCGGGCTTCATTCAAGCAAGCCTTAAGCGAGTTACTTAAACTGCATGTCGACAACAAAATCGCGCTGCTGGTCAATGAGTTATCAGAAAAAGAAAATCTGATTTATCAGCAAATTATTAGCTCCGCGAGTGAGAACAATCTTAAATTACCCGTCGATGAAGCCTTTCAAGGCTTACGCGAATCCTCCGCTGAACTTGCGCGCGAATTTGAAACCCACGTCGATCATGAATTTAATGAATTGCGTCAGGAATCGGAAGCCCTGGAACAAGGCCTACTTGTTAAAGGCGCAGTGCTGCTGGTGATTTCATTTATTTTTATTGTCATTCTGCTTGCCGTGCTGTCTCGATCATTACGGCAATTGGACACTTCGATTCGCCGTTTGGGTTCTGGGGAACTCGAAGAACCCGTCGTAGTTACCGGCCCGGCCGACCTTCGTTATCTGGGCGATCGCCTGGAATGGCTGCGCACGCATTTAATGGCGCTGGAACTATCTAAGCAGCAGTTTATGCATACTGTCGCGCTGGAAATC
>JAUYMX010000477.1 GCA_030699345.1 Methylococcaceae bacterium | reverse complement strand
ATTGGCCGACCCGATAAGGAAGAAAGTGTGGGATGGTCGTTTTTTAAGATTGCCGTTAGTTGGTAATATTATCCTCAACAAAGAAACCGCCAATATCAGCCGTACCTTGGGGACTTTGTTGGGTAATGGCGTATCGATTTTGTCCGCGTTGATTATTGTGCGTGAAACGGTCGATAATTTGGTGCTTGCAGATGCTGTTCAAGATGCTGAAGATCAGCTCAAACAAGGTAAGAGTATGTCCGATGCCTTGTTGGCGAAAGGTGTATTGCCCAAAATGGCCCTGCAAATGATTAAAATGGGCGAAGAAACGGGGCGTCTGGAAGAGATGTTGCTACGCGTTGCCACCATCTACGACAAGCAATTGCGCGTTGCCATTGCCCGTATGTTGGCACTATTAGAACCTGCTTTGATAATTTCATTAGGGCTAATGATTGCTGGTATTATCGTGTCGATTTTGCTTGCCATCTTAAGCGTTAATGACTTGGCTTTTTAACCGTAAAACACTTAAACAGAACTATGAAAAAATACGCACAAACCGGTTTTACCTTACTTGAGTTATTAGTCGTCTTAGGCATTATCGCCATGTTGGCTGGCATAGTCGGGCCGCAGGTTATGAAGCACATGGGTGAATCGAAAACCAAAGCTGCAAAAGTACAGATTGAAGATTTGGCGGCCAGTTTGGATATGTACAAACTCGATTTGGGCCGCTATCCGACCTCCGAACAAGGCCTTAATGCGTTGATTCAGGCACCGGATGATGCTAAACGCTGGAACGGTCCGTATTTACGTAAATCAAAAATTCCTTTGGATCCGTGGCAACAGGAGTATCACTACGCAGCTCCCGGTACGCACGGTAAGTTTGATTTATTCAGCTGGGGTGCTGACGCTAAGGAAGGTGGTGAAGGTGAAGATCAGGACATTACCAGCTGGGAATAACACCTCAAAACTAAGCCAAGGTAGACTGCGGCAACCGCTGTTGACTCCGTCTAAAGAGCCTGTGTCGGCTATTCCTGCATTGCTAAAACGCATAAAAAATTCTGATAAAAGCCAGTTCAGGCAGCGAGGTTTTACCCTGCTTGAACTGCTGATGGTGCTGTCTATCATGGTATTGGGATTTTCGGCGATCAGTATCAATTTATCCTCCGGCAACGATACTCTTGAGCTTAAAAGTGCCGCCAGAGATATGGTATCTGCTTTGCGCTATGCGCGTGGACAAGCATTGGTAAGTCACCAGCAAACCACTATCGAAATTGATTTAAGTGAAAATTCCTATACGGTCAGTGGACGCGACAAGATTTATCAAATACCTGAGGATATAGATATTTCTGTCGTGACCGGCCAAGATGAAGTGGCAGGCGAAGGGGTTGCGAGGATCAGGTTTTTTCCTGATGGCTCGTCAATAGGCGGCAGAATTACTCTGGAGAAGGGCAAGGCAGGCTGGCAAATCGATGTCAATTGGCTGACTGGTGCAAGTGAATTGAATGCTACGTAAGCAGGCTGGCTTTTCATTATTAGAAATTCTGATAGCGTTTTCCATTCTGGCGCTCTCTCTGGGGATTTTGTTAAAAATTTTTAGTTCCGGTGTTAACACTGCCCAAGTAGCTGAAGAATATACAGTTGCCGTACAAATAGCCGAATCGCTAATTGCGGAAACTGGAGTAACAACACCACTTCAAGCCGGTGAAAGCTCAGGCGTGGAATTACAAAGATACCAATGGCTGATCAGCGTCACGCCTTACACCTTAGATTTTGCCAATGTCACCAGCAAGAAATCTGACACTGACACCGGCGAGATTCCTTTGTCTTTATTTAAGGTCCGGGTGGTGGTCACTTGGGGCGATGACAATCGGCAATTTGAGCTGACTAAGTTGAAATTGGCGGCCGCGATATGACTATACGTCGACAAGATCAACAGGGATTTACCCTGATAGAAGTATTAATTGCGATGACCTTGCTCAGTATCATGGTAGTGCTGTTATTTACCAGCTTGAAAATTTGCGCCCAAAGTTGGGAGCAGGGTGAAAGCAAAATCACTGACGTCAACGAAGTGGCTGTTGTTTACAATTTTTTTCAAACGCACCTGGCGTCGTCAAAACCGGTATGGAATGATTTTTCTGGTGAAGAAGGCGTTAAAACCTTTGCTTTTCAAGGCGCTCGGCAAACCCTGAAATTTGTTACGGCGTTTCCTGACAGCGTCGGTAGGAAAGGTCTGCAACAATTTTCGTTGTCGTTACAACAACAAGACGGCGACTCGGTTATTAAAGTAGGCTTAAGCCCATTTTTACCCTTAGCTGAAGGCGAGCAATGGCATCAGGACGAAGTCGTATTGGTTAAGCATGTAACACGCTTTGAGCTAAGCTATTTCGGCGCAGAACCGGGTAACGACGATATTCGATGGCAAACAGAATGGGTAGAAAAAGAAATCCAACCGCGGTTGGTTAAAGTCAGCATTGAATTGGACAATGGCATCGATTGGCCGGATTTGATCATTGATTTAAAAATTACCGGCAATTACAGCAATGAAGATAACGACGGGGAAGTGGTCGATGAAAATAAGGAAGTCGATCCCACTCAGCAAGCCGAGCGTAATCGGTGAACGTGACAAAACAACAAGGCTTTGCGTTAATTTTGGTGTTATGGGTGCTGAGCCTTTTGATTATTATGGCGGGCAGCTTTGCGTTGAATATGCGTCGTGAAATAGCCGTCGCGGCCGGTGTTAAAGCCAACGCTCAAGCAATGGCGCTTGCGGAGTCTGGCGTTGCTGTTGCTGAGTTAATGTTATTGCATCCGGAAGCCAACAAGCGTTGGCGAGCCGATGGCAGCGTCTATGAAATTGATTTTGCTGACACCCAAGTAAGAATTCAGATGTTGGCCGAAGTTGGCAAAATAGACATCAATAATGCCAGTGAAGAGTTACTGCAAGCGCTGATAAGTCATGTCATCAACGATAAAGAGCAACAAACCAAACTGGTCAATGCCATTTTAGATTGGCGAGACGCTGATGATGCGGCTCGTATTGATGGTGCGGAAAAAAATGAATACAAAAAAGCCGGGCTAAGTTATCAACCCAGAAATAAGCGTTTTCGTGCCATTGAAGAATTGCAATTAGTGCAAGGTATGACCGAGGATGTTTATCAAGCGTTGGTGCCTTTGATAACATGTTATTCCGGTAAAGATGTGGATTTGCAGCAAGCGTCCCGAGACGTGTTGGAAATCATACCGACCCTGAATCAGCAGTATTTGGATCAATACTTGGCGGCGCGCTTCAACAGTGTCGTCAATGGTCTTCCCACACCCTCAACTGCACTGCTTACCTCGGGTGAGTTGAATGCTGACGACTTAAATCTAACGCCTTCAGAAAGCTCGGAAACAGAGTTAACTGAACAGGCGCCGGTGTCGACCGGAGTGACTGAAATTATTGCTGAAGTGCATTTTGCTGATGGTGCTTCAGCAACGCTTAGCGTTGTCGTGGAAAAAGTTGATGGTGTCGGCGCCAATTCGTTTACAGTACTTAAATGGCGACGTAATCAACACCTTGAGCAATCTCTGTTCTTGGATGATAAAAATAACTTACTTGTGAAGCAGTATGCTGAACCTGAATTCAACAATTAATTTCGACTTACAAAAGTTCTGGCGCTGGTGGCGTCGCGAGCTGAGCGTCTGGGTGCCCGATAAATTAAAACAGCTGGTCAGTGATAAACAAGGCTTTATCATCGTGCGTCCCCAAAATGGGCAATTGGTTTTAAGTTATGAATACAAACAGCAGGCTGAAGCACTGGCAGTACTTGACAGAAACCAGGATGGTGCGGCGCAATATGAAGCCTTATTGGCTAAGGACGAAAGACTAAGTAAAGCTCACGTTGTTATTCGTTTAAACGATCGTGACGTTATTCATAAAGACTTGGTGTTGCCGGCGGCGGCCGAGGAAAATTTACAACAAGTTGTCGCTTACGAGCTTGATCGTTACACGCCATTTAAAGCCGAGCAAATTTATTTTGCCGCGAAATTGCTAAACGAAGATAACGAGCCGGGGCAGATTAGAGTCATGTTGATTTTGACCACCCGGGAAATATTGGATGCACTCTATGCCGACATCAAAATGATGGGTATTCAGCCGCTGCTTTTTGATTACGAAGGTGCAGCTAACGATCTCGATCTGGATGATGACTATTACAATCTGCTGCCGGAATGGTTACGTGAAAAAAACGCCAGAACGCCACAATTGATAGTTGGCGGCTTGCTGGCATTGGCGTTGACATTAGCAATGACGGCAATGGCATTGCCGGTGTGGCTGGAATCCCAAGCGGTCGAGACGTTACAAAACAAAATCGACGAAGTGGAGCCGGAAGCAAAAAAAATAAAAGTCATGCAGCTGGAAATTGATACGCTAACCGAGCATACCAAGCAGCTATTGGATCAGAAAACCGCGCGCCCGGCTTTGGTCGTGTTGCTTAATGCCTTAAGCGCTTTGATTAAAGATGACACGTCATTAACGTATGCTCAATATTCCGATGGCCATTTACAAATGCAGGGTGAGTCTGCGTCAGCGTCTGGGTTGATTAGCTTGCTGGAAGCATCCGATTATTTCGCCAATGCGCGTTTCGTCTCACCGGTCACTCAGGACAAAATCACCGGCCTGGAGCGTTTCCAAATTACCGTCGATGCGACTAAACCGCCACCAATGGAACCGAAAGCGGAGTTAGACAGTGGCAATCCGCAAGAAGCACCAAATGTCGAAGCAGCACCATTAGTTTCAGAAGACACTGACGTTCCGATAGAAAACCGAACTGACAATACTGACGCACCTAAAAAAAGTGGAGGCAGTGATGGCGCTGATGGAAAATAAGCTCAGCCAAAAATGGTTGGCGCTGGGATTGCTGGCGCTAGTAGTGTTGGTGTTCTCCTTGTTGGTGGTGATGCCCATTATCAACAAAGGTTTGGAATTAAACGAAAGCAAACAAGCCCTGGCTTTCCGGTTGCAACAATATGAGCGGGTGTTAGCGACCAAAGAGCAAGTAGCCGAAAATGTGGAGCAGATTAAACAGGCTTATGCCGAACAAGGTTACCTTAACAGCCAAGAAACCAGCGCGCTGGCGTCGGCTGAATTGCAGGAATTTATTAAAAAAACTATCGTTGAAGCGGGTGGACAATTAAGCAGTACCCAAGTGTTGCCGGTGTCCACTAAAGACGAATTTACCCGCATCACCATCAGCGTCAGAATGACTGGTAACAGTGAAGTATTAAGAACGGTTCTCTATAACATAGAAACTTCAGCGCCGTTAATCGTTATTGATCAAATTGATATTCGGCCTATGCGTGGGGTCAGGAACAGAGCAACACGGCAGCTTGAGCTCAGTAATGAACTTAATGTCAATTTCCAGGCAGTCAGCTTTATGAGGAAACAGTCGGAATGAACATTAAGCTAATTACTTTGTTGATTTCCGTTTGTGCGGGACTGTTGCTGGTAATCGCAGGCGAATGGCTATATGCAAAATCAGCTCAGCAGCAATTATTAACCTCGCTGACAACGGTAAAAGTGTCGGATAGTAGTCCCGATCAATTGCCCAGTATCACACTTGTCGAACAGCCTGAATCCAGTTATGAAGACTTGGTGACTCGGCCATTGTTTATCAAAGGCAGAAAGCCGGTTGATGAGCCATCCTCAGAACAGGCGAATGCGGCCGCCGCAGTGGAAAACTTTGATTGGCAATTAAACGGGATTTATACGTCCAATAAAGGTCAGTCGGTATTAATCAGTCGCGCCAAAACCAGTCAGGCAAAAATCAAGCACCGAAGAATAACTATTGGAGAAGATCTTGATGGCTGGAAATTGACGGAAATCGGCAACGATAAAATCCTGCTTATTCAAGGCAGTGAGCAAAAAGAATTGCTGTTAAGAAAACCCAAACCTAAAACCGCACCAATAAGACAACCGGCAAATGCAGCTAACCCGCCTGCAGTACCCCCTGCAGAACAGCCACCCGAACAAACCGAAGTTGATACTACTGAGATTCCCCAATGAGTAATGTAAAGAAAGCCGCTACTGTCTCTTATCTAATGGCTATGGGGTTAACCCTGTCCAGCTGCGAATTATTAGGCCCCAAACAAGCGGCAAAATTGCCCTTGGTGCCGGTTACGCAAATTGCTGAAAAACCGCAAAACCCTGATGTCTTTAAAGACTTGCAGAATAAAGTACCGGTCACCGATGCCAACAAACCCAAAGGCGAGCTCTATCCTGGTACCGATCAGTTTGTGCCTAATAAACCCGAACAGCACAGAAAAACGACGGCCGTTGGTGAACGTACTTTCAGCCTTAATTTTGACGAAGCTGATTTAGGCGAAGTCGCCAAAGTGATATTAAGTGACATCTTGGGGCAAAACTATGTACTAAGCCCAAAAGTGGCCGGCAAGGTGACGCTGCAAACCACCGATCCGCTCAGTAAAGATGAACTGATTCCCACTTTGGAAATGCTGCTGCGCATGAATAATGCTGTGCTGATTAAAGATGCCAGCATTTACCACATCGAGCCTGACAGTGAAGCATTGTATAGCTCCAATTTTGCCGCGCCCGGTACCGCCGGAAAAACGGGCTATCAAGTCAGGGTGATCCCCATCAGAAATGTCGCCGTGCAAGACATAGTCGATGTGATTAAACCGCTGGTGCAGGAAAAGACCATTCTCAATGTTGATAGTACCCGCAATATTTTGGTTGCTTCAGGTACCCCGGATGAATTGGGCCGGGTATTGGACATGATCAGCACCTTTGATGTTGACGTCTTAAAAGGTCGCTCCTTTGCGTTGTTTCCATTGACGCATGTCGATGCCGATACGGTCATCAAAGAACTTGAAGAAGTTTTTAATAGTAAAGCCAAAGAGGGCGAATCTGAGTTCTTTCGCTTTATCGCGATTGACCGTATGAATTCGGTGATGGCTATCACTCATCAAGCCCGTTACTTAAGAGATATTGAAAGCTGGATAGCTAGGTTGGATCGCGCTAATACCGCCACTGGCGGTGGGGTGAATGTATACAAAGTGCAGCATGTTGATGCGATGGAGTTGGCTGATACCTTAAACGATATTTTTGGCAGTGGGCAACGCTCAAGCAAATCGGCAAAGCTTGCTCCCGGTAAAAAATCGACCACAGTGAGTAACAAACAGACCACTAATAAAACTGATGCTAGTAAAACCGGGCAAAGAACCGCCTCAACTGGTATCAATAGCAACAATCAAAACAGTAATCTCAGCAGCGGCAGTACTGCAACAGGTGATGCCAAAGTCGCTAACGTGGGCGAAGTTAAGATTATTGCCGACTCTGCTAATAACTCGGTGGTGGTCGTGGCAACGGCACAAGAATATGGCGTGATTTTGCCGATTATCAGACAGCTGGATGTGATGCCGTTACAGGTATTGATTGATGCGACGATAGCGGAGGTGACTTTAACGGATAAGCTGGAGTACGGTATTAAATGGTTTGTAGAGCAAGGAAATACCAAGATTGCAAGCGGCATAACTGGTGCAAATTTGAGCGATATTGCAATTTCTGGTGCGTTGGCATCTTCAACAGGTGGGCTGAGTTTGCTGCAGAATTCAGGCTCTGTTAAAGCTTTATTAACGGCGGAAGCAAACGATGGTAATGTCAATGTCATTTCGTCACCGTCTCTAATGGTATTGAATAACCAAGAGGCTAACATCCAAGTGGGTGATGAAGTGCCAATAAGAACCTCTCAGTCTACAAATACAAGTAGTGGAAGCGGTGGTGGAGTCGATCCTATTCAGACCAGCTCTATTGAGCAGCGTAAAACCGGGGTGAAATTAACGGTTAAGCCTAGAGTCAATGCTAACGGCTTAGTGATTATGGACATTGAGCAAAGTGTTGAAAATGCCAAAGAAACCAAAACAAGTGGGATAGATTCACCTTCTATACAAACTAGAGAGATCACCAGTACTGTTGCGGTACAAAGCGGCGAAACTATCGTTTTAGGCGGATTAATTAGAGAAGACAATACTGATAATAAGTCCGGGATACCTTTTTTACATGAATTGCCGTTATTAGGACCATTATTTGGGAGCACCACTAAAAACAAGGTCAAAACTGAATTGGTAGTGCTGATTACTCCGCGCGTAGTTGGAACCCAGCAGGATGCCCGACTAATTACCGATGAATTTAAACGCAAATTAACCGGGATTTATGACGACCAACCGGTTGTGTTGAAAGCGAAGTAGGCTGGAATAAGTTATGTAGGGTACGCATTGCGTACCTTTTACTGTCATGATTTACAGCAATTTTATTAAAAAGGTACGCGATGCGTACCCTACATAAATCAAGTCGTTCACTCACCGCAATTTTTACAAGATTAACGCGACGCTTTCCAATTTTTTTTGCGGTCTTTTTTACGGGCCGCTTTTTCTTCACGAATGATCACCAGCTCGGCCAGCTCTTGTTCCATCATCGCTGGGGTTTCGAGCGTAATTCTACCCAGCGTACCCGCCCGTAATTCCGCTAATAGGATTTTTGCCGCTTTATCGATTTCAACTCGTCCACCGGTGCGCAAACAGCCGCGTTTTTTGCCGATAGCCGCCAAACATTCTTGATCGCCTTTAGGCAGTTCAGTCAGTTGAAAACGCTCTTTTAAAAACTCCGGGTAATGCTGTAACAGATACCCGGCAGCAAATTGTGCAATGTCTTCGTGGTCGATAGCCGTGTCTTTAATAGCACCCGTTGTGGCGAGTCGATAGCCGGTGTTTTTGTTTTCCAAATTGGGCCAAAGCATGCCGGGGGTATCCAATAAGATAATGCCGTTGCCTATATCAATGCGTTGCTGGTGTTTGGTAACGGCAGGCTCGTTGCCGGTTTTGGCAATGGTTCGCCCCGCCAAAATATTGATTAGAGTAGATTTACCAACGTTGGGTATGCCCATAATCAACGCATGCAGCAATTTGGATTGATTGTCTTTATCGGGCAGCATTTTGTGACATAACTCAGGCAATTGCCGGATTTTTTCCGGGTGCTCAATGGTCAAGGCGAGAGTTTTTACATTTTGTTCTTGTTCCATGTAACTTTGCCACTGTTGCGTCAGCTCGGGATCAGCCAAATCACTTTTGTTAAGCACTTTGATACAGGGCTTGTCGCCTCGAATGCTGGCGAGCATGGGGTTTTGGCTGCTGAACGGAATGCGCGCATCGAGAATTTCAATCACCAGATCCACCTGGGGCAGGATCTCTTTGACTTCTTTGCTGGCCTTGTGCATATGGCCGGGATACCACTGAATAAGCATGATTTGTTTTATGTAGGTTGAAGAGTTAACTTTTAAGGGTGCATCATAGCAGCCTGCCAAATATTCTGATGGAGTTTGCATGAAACCTGAAACATCTGAACAACCACAAGTGCAATTTACCTTGCTCTATGATGGCGAATGTCCGATTTGCCAAAAAGAAGTGGCGTGGTTGTCCCGCTTTAACAAACAAGGCAAGCTTGGCTTTAAAGACATTACCGATACTGATTTTGATCCTGCGCTGCACAATAAAACGTTTGCGCAGTTGATGGCGGAAATTCACGGCGTTTATCCCAATGGCGCCATCGTTAAAGGCATGCCGGTATTTAGAGAGGCGTATCGGGCAGTGGGATTGGGTTGGTTATTGGCGCCCACCGGCTGGCCAATATTGAAGCAACTCTTTGATGGCTTATACCTGATTTTTGCTAAATACCGGTTGAGTCTTGGCGGTTTATTCGGTGCCAAGCGTTGTCAGGATGGCAGTTGTCAAATACCTAAGCAATCCCGTAAACGAGGCTAAAAATGACAATAACTATACTGGGTCGTGAATTTATCGAAGGGCCATTATGAGCAAGCCGACAATTAGCAGCAGCTTTTACGCTTACCTATCGCGGCTTAGATGGATTAAGCGTTGGGGGCTTAAACGCAATGCCCATGATGAAAATGTCATGGAGCATAGCTGGGAAGTCTCGGTAATTGCCCATACCTTGGCGTTAATTAAAAACCGCTATTTTGGCGGGCAGGTTGATGCTAATGCAGTGGCAACGGCGGCCTTATATCATGACATTACTGAAGTGATTACCGGCGATTTGCCGACGCCCATTAAATATCATTCCCAGGCTATTCGCTTGGCCTACAAGCAGATCGAAAAGCAGGCCGAAACAGAATTAGTGGCATTACTGCCCGGCGAGTTGCAGGCGGATTTTATGGCGCTGATTCATCATGAGCAATTGCCTGAAGAGCATGCCGGTCTTATTAAAGCGGCTGATAAAATCTCCGCCTATCTTAAATGCCAGGCGGAATTAAAGGCCGGTAACAGGGAGTTTGAAACCGCAGCAGAGCATTTGGTGCAAACCCTGGGACAGTCTGAGCAGCCGGAAGTGGTTTTTTTTATGACGGTATTTGTGCCCAGTTGCGGCCTGACGCTAGACGGCTTAATGCAAACCCATTAATTACGCGGCCGGTGAATGCCTGGACTTTAATTAACCGGCTCACTATCATGCAGGCGTAATCCAACGTAAAGCACTAGGAGATTCTGATGTTACAAGCACAACAACCTGCGCCACTTTTCAGCAGCAAAAATCAAAATAATGACACAGTCAATTTGGCTGATTTCAAGGGTAAAAAAAATGTCGTGTTGTATTTTTATCCCAAAGATGACACACCGGGCTGCACCATTGAAGCCAACGACTTTACCCGGTTGGCAAGTGAGTTTGCCAAACTGGATACAGTCGTTATTGGTGTAAGTAAAGATTCCTGCAGCAGCCACACTGATTTCATCAAAAAATACGATCTTAAGGTCGATTTATTAGCCGACACCGAAGGCGAGCTTTGCGAAAGCTACGGTGTGTGGCGGGAAAGAGAAAAAAACGGCGTTAAAAGCATGGCTGTTTTACGTTCTACTTTTATTATCGACAAACAAGGCAACTTGGCCGATGTCATTTACGGCGTGAATCACGAAGGTCATGCCCAGGAAATTCTGGAAAAAATAAAAACTTTGTAATTGAATTAACCCTACCCAGACTGTTTAATACCAATCCCAATAAATTCATATTTTATTGTTTCTTAGATGGTTGAAGGCTAGCTCAATGTTAAGGATTAACCGTTCGCCCTGAGCCTGTCGAAGGGTGAATGGTTAATCCGTTCATGGTTCGACAAGCTCACCACGAACGGCTTAACTTAATGACATTGAATTCACGAGGCTTTAATTAAAAACTTTTTGGGATTGGTATAACCCGCTTAACTAATAGGAAATCATGTCAAAACCCGATTTTGCTTTACACCACGCCAGCGTTATCGTCGCCAATACCGAAGTATCGTTACGATTTTATCGGGATATTTTAGGGCTGCAGCAGGTGCATCGCCCCGATATGGGGTTTCCGGGCGCCTGGTTTCAGTTGGGTGAGCAGCAAGTTCACATCATGGAATTAAACAACCCGGATCCGACCACCGGGCGCCCAGCGCATGGTGGTCGTGATCGGCATTTTGCCTTGACTGTGTCAGAGCTGGAGCCTATTCGCGAATTGCTGGAAAGAGCAGGCGTTGCTTATACCTTGAGTATCTCTGGACGTAAGGCATTGTTTTGCCGTGATCCGGATGGTAATGCGGTGGAAATTATCGAGCGTGCGGGCGCGCCAAAGTTGGCTGATATGATCCCATTGGCCGAATAATTTCATTCATTTAATACCACTTGGCATTGAGCCGGCAGTACCGGCACTGTTGCTGGTTTTTTGGGCGCTAACAAATCAGCTTTAGCCTCCGCAGAAAACCACCATGCCAAGCTGGCATCACAGCCGTTTCCTTTGGGGACGGCATCTTGAATTCGACACTCCGGATTATCGGCAGGGCATTTCAGGCGGACATGAAAATGATCGTCATGCCCGTACCAAGGGCGAATTTTTCTAAGCCAGCTTTGTCCGCTATTGTCCGTGCATAATTGTCTTTTGACACTGGCATTAACAAAAATACGATCTACCTCCGACAGGTTTGCGGCCGCTTCAAGAATGTGTTCGTTGATCGGCGACCAATGTTTGCGATTAATAGCATCAGATTTTTCGGCAAGTACGGAAGTTGCCGCCCAAGTTTCACGGTCTTCAATGCTTAACTGCGAGCCAGTCGCTTCTGGTGCCAGCCGAAACCAGATGTCCACATCCAGTCCAGTCTGGTGACTGCGGTGACCCGTTAACGTGGGGCCGCCGCGAGGTTGCCCTAAATCCCCGATCAATAAGGTTCCCCAGTGCTGTTGAGTCGCGGCATTACCCATTTTTTTAATGAAGCTGAGTAAATCAGGATGCCCGTAAAATCGTGTCCGTGATAAGCGCATTACTTGATAGCCGTTGCCGGTTACCGGCAACGCCGCCGCCCCCCGCAAACAGCCGGAAGTATAAGTGCCGATACTCTGTGATAAGCCGGTAGTTTTTGTTGGTTGGGTTACTTTTGCCCAATCTTTAGCGGATGTTGAGGCAAGGCACTCGGATGAGATAATTAAGAGTATGAAAAAAAATGATAGGCGCATGGCTGCAAAATTAGAATGAAGTTACTGTAGGATTTAATGAGAAAAGCAAAAGTGTCCGTTTTCTTTACACTTTTATGAAATCATGGTGGTTAGTAAATGTGTCGTAATGAATGACGTTAGAGTAGGTAACAGCTTACACTGACGTAAGCTTTGGCTTGGTAAAGGCTTAGTCATTATGTTTTTATAGTCTTCTGAGTGTAATGAAATTTGTTAAAAAACTGAATAATTGTCGTCAATGTGTCAGGTTTCTTTACAATTTCTGTTAAGAATAAAACTTTTGTTAAGCACTCATCCATAAATAACCTGGCAAAACGAGTAGGTCTACTTAATTTAACCGGCGAAAAAGCAAACTAAAACAGCCGATCATTAGGCATTATTTGCCGATGATTGGCTGTTTTAACAAATTTTTACCGTAAAAAACACTTTAAATTCAATGGGTAATGGAAAATAGGTGAAAATACTAATAGTGATTATACGAATTGTTTATTAAGTATTTCCATGAGAAGTTATATATCGGCAAGTCCGGCTAATGATAAAAATTAGTGATCATTCATTTTTTCGGCATGTTATTTGCTTTTAATAAATAGATGCTTTTTGTATCACCTAATTGCATTATTAATTCTGTTAATGATGTTTTGAATTAATTTTTTTTGGAATTAAATTATGATGTCTTCTTTTAATAAACTATTGTTTACATTAGCAATTGTTGCCTGTTCTGCAAGTGGTAACGCAGCTACAATTTATGGCAATAATTTTTCATTCTCTTTCGAAGATTCTTTAACCAATCTGTTTGGAACGCCTTCAGTATCTGGAGATTCATTAATATTTGTACCGTCCGATTTTAGTACGCTAAGTCTGAATGGCAATGGACAAGCTTTTACTTCATCAACTTTTGTAGTAAATATTGCTTCATTGAACAATAAGAGTATTAATGCTCTGGCATTGACTGAAACAGGTGATTATTTACGTGAGGGTGCAGGCGCAAACCTTGCTGTTGGTGGTGAATTAAGATCTGTCGACTTGGCAAATCCATTCGTAAGTAATGTTAGTAAAATCACTTCAGGTCCTTTTGCTGAAACAGAATTTGGTGACGATACTGCCGATTGGGAAGCAAACGCGTCCTTGGCATTTTCACCGAATACCAATTCAATTAAGGTAACTATCCAAAACATTCTGCGCGCTAAAACTAGCGCAGTTGGTGAGTTGGCGTTCATTCAGAAGAAATTTGTTGGTTTGACCGTAATTCCTTCACAAGACGTACCTGTGACAGTCCCTCTGCCACAAGCTGTTTGGATGTTTGGAGTTGGCTTATTCGGCTTACTTTCAGTATCAAAACGTAAAAAATTGCTCTAAATCGCTAATCGTTTTTAGTTTGTAGTTGTTTTATATCATTGTTGAATTAAAACAGATTTCTAAACCGCACCTACTTTCTCGGTAGGGCGGTTTTTTTTTGCGCTGTTGAAAAGTAGGCGAGTCTGCGATTGGTTTTATATCAGCGTTGATTGCTGGGAGCGATACTTTGGGAGCCTATAAATTAAAAAAGTAACGCATTTAAACTCAGGCGGGTTCAGCTCAGTTTGCGACTGACAAAGCTGTCTGGGTTATGACAACTTTGGCAGAATCCAGACACTTATGTCAGGCTAAGGGTCTGTTTGATATATCGCGCTTTCAATCGAGGATCAAAGTTTATTTCTGAGCAAGAAATACGGCACTATCCCGCCGACTAAAACGCATACCACCAACACCAGCCAAATATTGTTGTTCCAATCCACGGCATAAATATCTGCTTTAACGGGCTCGCTAATACCGGGAATGCTCGGTAAATCGCCATCGCCGCCATCTACTTTTAATTGCGCTTTCATGCCTTTTTCCATGTGCTGTGCCAACTCACAATGTACGAGATAAGTCTTTTTTAGTGCGGGCATGATTAGCGAGGCTTTTAATTCGCCTTGTCCGTACAGTTCTAAATGAAACATGCCTTGCGGGTAGATGTAGCCGGGCAAGCCATGAATCATCAATTGATGGCGGATTTGGTCATCGTTAATAAAGGTAATGTTGATGCGAGTGCAGGGCGCGACATCCCATTCTTGATTGTCGAAGGCAAACATTTTGCCGTTGAATTTATCAGCATGCTTATGGCCGGCCCGAATGGTGATGTCGACGTCGCCGGTGATTTTGGTGCAATCACGCGGAAGTTTGTCGCGGTTGGCATTCATGATCATGCCGGTTTCATCCATCATCATGCCGCCGTGATTCATCATTTCTGCTGGCGATGCGCTGGCAAACAGCAGGCTAAAAATAGCTAAGAATATTTTCATGAGCGTGGTTTCCGACGGAATATCAGTAAAGCAATAATGACTAACCCAACCAGCAAACCGGCGGCTAGCCCGAACAAGATAATGCGCAGATAATCCGGGGCGATTTTGCCTGCATCAGCCAAGGATTGCGCAAAATCGCCTGTTCCCCAGACCGGTTGTTTTTTGGCGTAGTAGTTTTTATTGAACACCTGGTCGAGCAGTGCATCGTGCATTTTCGGCATTCCATGTTCATCGACAAACTGCCGATAAGCCAGAATAGCCATGTTACCGCCTGGTTCCATGCCGTCGGTAGTCGTGCCGGTGGGTACATGGTCATGAAACATCCACAAGCCGGGGCTATAGCTGTGCAAACCGTCGTTAATAGTTTGCAAATGCAGATCGATGCGTTGCGCCGGGGCAATGTCGAAAACATCACGTGTGATCTGTGCGCCAACCGGTTGTTCCACGCCATCGTAAGCGGTGATGGTCGCTTTATGGCCGTGAATATGAATAGCTACCGAAGAGCGTTGAGCATTAGCCACATGCAGCTTTATGTGCTCATTTTCGTTGACCACCACCAGGCCGTCTCTCAGCGTGTAAGGAAATGACCGACCATTGAGCAGAAAGTAGTTTTCGAAAGATTCGGTCATGTTGTAGTCACGACTCATGCGTTGCGCAACCAATCTTGGGTCGTTGGCATTCTGGATGATGCCGGCCAAGCGTTTATCGACCGATTGATAATACAAATCATATTCCTGATTAAATGCTTTTTTTACCGCTGTCGCAGGATGTCGCACTTTACCTGCGCCTATATTGAAGGTTTGCGGCCAGTTATTGGGCGCATTTTCTTCAACGATAACCATGCCGTTTAAACCCATCATGAAGTGCTGGGCGGTTTGTACATGGCAATGGTAAAACATGGTGCCGGTATGCCGGGGTTGAATCTCGTAGGTATGCTGGGTACCGGGGTAAACCGGATGCTCTTCGCCACCGTCGTTGTCAGAATTGCCTATGTGCCAGGGATGATCGACCCCGTGTAGATGAATGGTATGAGGCAGATAGTGGGTATTTTCCAAGGTGACATAGACCTTGTCGCCTTGCTCAACACGAATCACCGGGGAGGGCGCACGTAAAAACGGCCGGGCAACCAGCGAATTAAAGTTTTTAACCGCCATGCCGCTGGATTTGGGCGCGTACATCCACAATCCAGGTTGAATGCCTGGAGCTATGTCGTAAGTGTTGATTAAAAACGGTCCATCGGGGCTGGAGCCGTTAAGTTCGACCACTTCCAGCTTAATTCTGATGATGTCTGGGTCGCCGTCATGGTCGAGGTCGTCGCTCATGGTGACCGCATCTTGCGCATAGTCTGACTGCATCAACGTGCCCATCGAAACATTGTTAGTGCCTTTTACCGAGACTGCTACGTCGTAAGGATTATCAGGTTCGCAAGAGATGGATTCATCAATGCTGACACCATCAATCACTTGTGCAGGTTGCCAGTCGGGGTGTTCGTTTGAACAAGGTTTTTCTACACCCTCGCCAGCCCCTGCTTGGCTGTAGACTGTTGCTGGCGGCGTTATCCCAGCCTTTTGTGACGATGCGGGGAGCAAATAAACAACCGTTGCTACCAACGTAGAAATAAACAGCAGTAGTAATAAACCTAAATATTTTTTGGGCATGGAACGAAAATAGAGTGACTACTTAAAATATCCATTGTAAATGGCTGGCAAGTTTATACCTAGGCGCAATTCCGCCAGCTTGCTTAAGCTATTAACAAATAGCGATAACATGGAATAATACCTGCACGTTACTTAACCAATCTAACCAATGGGTGAACCTTAAATATCATGGCGCAATATATTTTTTCAATGAATCGGGTGGGGAAAATTGTTCCACCCAAAAAGTACATTCTCAAAGACATTTCACTGTCTTTTTTTCCGGGCGCAAAAATCGGTGTGTTGGGTTTGAATGGTTCCGGTAAATCTACTTTGCTGAAAATTATGGCCGGTCTGGATACAGATATTGAAGGCGAAGCGATTCCACTAAAAGGTATCAATATTGGTTATTTACCCCAGGAACCGCAGCTTGATCCCAATAAAACCGTGCGCGGCAATGTCGAAGAAGCCGTTGCCGAAATCAAAGCGGTGCTGGATCGTTTTAACGAAGTGAATAATGCTTTCGACGAACCGGATGCCGATTTAGACGCCTTGCTGGCAGAGCAGGCGGATTTACAGGAAAAAATTGAAGCCGCCGGTGCCTGGGAGTTGGAACGAAAGCTTGAAATTGCCGCCGATGCGCTTCGCTTGCCGGATTGGGATGCTGATGTCACTAAATTGTCAGGTGGAGAAAAACGCCGCGTGGCCTTATGTCGATTATTGTTATCCAATCCTGACATGTTGTTATTAGATGAGCCTACCAACCATTTGGATGCCGAATCGGTCGCCTGGCTGGAACGCTTTTTACATGATTATCCCGGTACCGTTGTAGCGGTGACGCATGACCGGTATTTCTTAGATAACGTGGCCGGCTGGATTTTGGAATTGGACAGAGGTTCCGGCATTCCCTGGGAAGGCAATTATTCCAGCTGGTTAGAACAAAAAGGCAATCGCCTGTTGCAAGAAGAAAAGCAGGAATCTTCCCGCCAAAAAGCCATGAAAGCCGAGCTGGAATGGGTGCGCTCCAACCCAAAAGGCCGCCATGCCAAAAGCAAGGCACGTTTGGCGCGCTTTGAAGAACTGTCTTCCGTTGACGTGCAAAAACGTAATGAAACACAGGAAATTTATATTCCACCCGGTCCACGTTTGGGCGATATAGTCATTAACGCCGACAACATCAGCAAAGCTTTTGGCGACCGCTTGTTAATCAACGATTTGAGCTTCAAACTTCCGCCCGGCGGTATCGTCGGCATTATCGGCCCGAACGGCGCCGGTAAAACCACGCTGTTTAGAATGATGGCTGGTGTCGATCAGCCGGATTCAGGCACGTTAACATTGGGTCAAACCGTTCAGTTAGCCTATGTTGATCAGTTACGCGATGACATGGACCCCAACAAAACTGTGTTTGAAGAAGTGTCGGATGGTCTGGATATGATCACCGTCGGTAAATATGAAACTCCTTCGCGGGCGTATGTCGGCCGTTTTAACTTTAAAGGCGGCGATCAGCAAAAACGCATTGGCGAACTGTCCGGTGGTGAACGCAACCGGGTACATTTGGCCAAGCTGCTGAAAACCGGCGGCAATGTCTTGCTGCTTGATGAACCGACCAACGATCTTGATGTTGAAACCTTGCGTGCTCTGGAGGATGCGTTACTTGCATTCCCCGGTTGCGCCGTGGTCATCTCGCATGACCGTTGGTTTTTAGATCGTATCGCTACTCACATGCTGGCGTTTGAGGGCGACAGTCAAGTGGTCTGGTTTGAAGGCAACTACGAAGATTACGAAGCCGACCGTCATCGTCGTTTGGGGAGTGATGCGGATAATCCGCATCGGTTGAAATACAAAAAGTTGTCAACCTAACGGTTGGTGCCGCAGGGAAGCGGCTATATCATTCTTGAACGAAAAAAAGCCGCCTCATTAATTTAATGAGGCGGCTTTTTTTGAGCGAAGTTACTTGCTTATATTTAGATGGCGGCGAGCTGACGACGACGGTTTAATCCTAAACCCGCCAAAGCAGATCCGAATAACCAAATACTTGCCGGTACCGGTACCGAAGGAACGCCATTGCCGTTGCCTAAGCCATTGTTAACACACTCCAATGAAGTACACACTGTGCCGCCGCCGTTACCGGCAAAACCAATGTGATAAGCCTCTGGGTTTGCGCCAGAAAGTGCATAGACATTAGCATTTTCAGGTAATACAAAACTGTCCATGGTGACAGTATTCTTGAAATCGCTTATGCCATTTCCCCAAACATATGTCTGCAGGTTTGAGTTGAGATACAACGGATCGCCATAGGTGAAGTCGTAATCGCCTTCAATTAGATCATCTATTGTTAGGGCGCCAGTGCCGTATGAATAATTCCAAGTACCATTTTGAAAGATTGATTTAGACCAATTTTGGGTGTTGACTTCAATGGCGTCGTAATCTCCTGTTTCTTCGTTATACACATAATCAGTGTAAGAATTGATATATAAAGAAGCATAAAGCCCTAGTACTTGCACATTATTGAAGGTGCTCAAGTTATAGTTAATTTGGGCCGAATCACCATTGCTTAATACCCCATTCAAAAAGCCATCAACATGCATTGTGATATGAGCTGTATCAGCGCCTACTCCCCCGGAAATTTGATATAACTCCTCCCAACGCGAATTTGCGACGGTGTAAGTGTTGGTTGATGTATTGATGGTGATGGGGTTGTTGTAATCCAGAATGTTATCTGAACCGTAGTTGGGGTCAATCGGATAAGAAACTGTTTCTTTTTCAGCTTTTATGAAGCCAATCGTTTCTACTCCAGCATGATTAAATCCCCAATCAGATTTTGCATAAGCTGATTTGAGTATGTCGCCAGCACCTATTGCCGAGTTACCATGGAAAACTCTATCAAACGCAGCTGCTTCCGGAAGAGCCCCGGCTGTATTGCCTTGCGTGTAAGCGCTGTCATAGTCAAGGTCGCTATTGAAATTGATTGGTTGGCTACCGAACAATGGGCTGTTGATGGTGCCGTCTATTTGGTAGCCGCCCCATACCTGATTTTCAACTCGATAATCAGCTGCTGATGCCGCTGAAGTTGCCGTTAAGCCGATAATCACGGCCATAATTGGTTTTAAACGCATTTTTATTTCCTTAAGCTAAAGGTTTGGTAGTAGTAATTACACCGAAAAGCCTTTTAAAATTTCGGCTATTTACAAGCGTATTGTTGAAGTAATAAATCATAAACATGAGGGATGATGAATGTTTAGTTCAACGGCAATTGATAAAGCAAGATATGAGCCATAATAGCAACTGTTTGAATTTAATTGGTTTTTTGTTTTTTATGAACACTGATAACTTAAAAGTGTAAAAAAACCTGACATGTTGGTCGTTAGAGTGATGGATTAATATTTTTGTAACTAATTGATTTTTATTGATGTAATTAATTTTAAGATATTAATGGTATTAAGATTCTCATTAAAAATGAATGACTTATGCTATTAATGATGGGCAAATATTTTTTGTATGAAAACTGGCAATTTTATCGGTGAATTTGTTTTTATAAATCTATAACTATTTGTAATTTATATGAAATAACTATTTTTAGATTTTTTTGGATCCAAATAAAGTGTAAGAAAACCTGACGCTTTTGTTTCTAACTTCTTTTTCTGATCCCGAATTAATGTTAATAACAGGTTTTTTATCCCACGCTGCAGCGTAAGAACGACTTCATGGGCATTATGGTATCTAAAGTCAAATCTAAGCCAGCTTTCATTCTTAGAGGCTTGGAATCCGTTCAAAGTGAATGGAATTTAGTCTGTATCGGCTGGAATTTGAAAAAAATGCATGTGTAAGAGGGTAATCAAAAAAACAGACTGGGTTGAGGCATAAAACAAAACCCGAGAGATTAAAAATCGCAAAAACTGACTTCTTAAAATTTTAAATGTGATTTGGCGAGTTGGTAAGCTCGAATAATCCGACAGACTCCTAGCAGATGGTCTTATAGAAATTGTTTTTTTATATTGACTATACTCAAAACGATATTTAAACCGATATTTTTAAAAAAATTGCCGGTAAAAATGGCATATAAAATATTTTTTTTACAAAAAATAGGTTGAGGAGCAGATGGCTTTAGTAGTTGCAATAAATTTACTCAGTGATAATGTCAGAATTCTAAAAAGCGAAGTTTCAAAAACGGCATACCAAGGAGTTTTGATAGCGATTGCCAGCATTATAATTGCGACTTGTCTGGTCAGTTTTTACAGCACGGGTGAGTTAACTGTTAATGGTATTTGGAATGCTCAACGAGACAATACTGTTCTTTGGTTATTAGATAGCATACCTTTCATATTCGGCTTTTGGGGGCAGTATTCAAGTTCAATAATTGCTTATTAAGCTGGCGCGATCATTTTTGATCAAACACAAGGGCACCTCGAAAAACTCGACATCATGGGATAATACTCCCCAGTCCCATTTTAGTTTCTAAGCACCCACCGCCATGATCAAAGAAAGCCTATTTGCTGCCGAAGAACGTGAAGCCAAGCTCAACAAGTTAGGCGATAC
>JAUYMX010000472.1 GCA_030699345.1 Methylococcaceae bacterium | reverse complement strand
CTTGGCCGCTGTGTTTGTAATCTCTAGCCATTACATTGCTTCAGGTGCCGTGATATTTAACAAACTTAATCCGTTTGCCAATACCTGTTTCACTGCACAAATAAGATTTAACCTGGCGTTACGAATAACCTCATCATCAACCAAAAACTGATGTGCGTTGTAATAAGTATGAAATTCGTTAGCTAAATCGCGTAAATAATGAATCAGTTGGTGCGGCTCATAATTTAACGCTGCACGTTCCAACGCCTCTGGATAACGCGTTAAGGTAGTCAACAATGCAGTTTCGTGGTCTTCAGTTAATACCAGCAGATTGTCCATACCTAACCGCTGATCTCTTACTAAGCTTTTTTCGTCCAGCTGACGCAAAACACTGCAAACTCTGGCATGGGCATACTGCACGTAAAACACTGGGTTTTCGCTGGATTTTGAGGTCGCTAATTGCAAGTCGAAATCCATGTGCTGCTCAGATCGACGCATCATATAAAAGAAACGTGCAGCATCTTTACCCACTTCATTACGTAATTGCCGTAACGTGACAAACTCGCCGGAACGCGTGGACATTTGCACCCGTTCTTCACCACGATATAGCGTGGCAAATTGCACCAGTAATACCGTTAGTTTTGCTTGATCTGCTCCCAGAGCCAGCATGGCTGCTCGTACTCGAGGAATATAGCCATGATGATCGGCACCCCAAATATCGATGATTTGATCAAAACCCCGATCCAGCTTATTCATGTGATAAGCAATATCAGAGGCAAAATAGGTCGTTTGGCCGTTTTCACGCACCACAACCCTATCCTTTTCATCACCCAGCTGACTTGAGGCAAACCAGGTAGCGCCGTCTTGTTCGTAAAGATGGCCGCCATTACGCAAGCGTTCCAATGCTTTTTGTACGGAGCCATCATCCATTAGCTGCCGCTCTGAAAACCATTCCTGATAATCAACGCCAAATTCTTTTAGATCGTCTCGAATATCATCCAGAATGTTGTCTAAACCTATTTGGAAAAAATCCCGATATAACGATGGCCCCAATAAAGTTTTGGTTCGTGCGATGAGCGCATCAATATGAAGCTCTTTATCGCCACCTTGAGGTTCATCAGCGGGAATATTTTCAAACACTAATTCGGCGGGACGGCGATAGTCGTTGGCAGAGGCTCTGTGAATATCTGCGGCAATTTCACGGACATAATCACCGCGATAGCCATTGCTGGGAAATAGTACCCGCTCACCACACTCTTCCTGATAACGCAGCCAAATGCTGGTTGCCAAAATATCCATCTGCCGACCAGCATCATTGACGTAATATTCGCGATGCACAGAAAAACCAACTGCTTCAAGTAAATCTGCAACCGCGGAGCCATAAGCTGCACCACGACCATGACCAACATGCAAAGGGCCGGTCGGATTAGCGGATACAAATTCAACTTGAACTTTTTTGCCGAGCCCGACCTTACTTAGACCATAAGCTTTGCCTTGCTCATGAATTTGCTTAACGATTTGAAATTGAGTGCTCGGATCTATAAAGAAATTAATAAAGCCAGGCCCCGCCAACTCTACTTTGACGACTGCTTCATCTCGCGGCAATGCAGCAATGACTTGCTCAGCCAGTTGGCGTGGATTGGTTTTGGCAGATTTTGCCAACAGCAAGGCTAAGTTAGTAGCAAAATCGCCGTGTTGCGCATCTTTGGTACGCTCAATAGCAATATTGATAGTGATGTCCTGGCCAAGAATATCTTGGTTCTTCAGCGTTTCGAGGGCTTGCAGGAGAAGTGCTTCTAGCTTTTTTTTCATTGCTGCGCTATGTGAATAAGGTCAAGTAAACAGGCGCGCATTATCCATTAAAATCATCTGATTATCCATTCAAAGAACGTGGTTAGATAAAGCAAAAACAGTATCTGCAGCCAATCAATGACTGACAGCAATATCCGCTGCGGCAATATGCCACATTGTACCAGCTAAGTTAAGGCGCTAGACTTATTTCCGCATAAGTTTGCACTCAAAACGAAACTGACTTTCTTCGAGTCTGTCTCAATGGGCCATCAACAAGCCCCATCTAACCGAGGTCGCCATGAAACGCAGATACCAATCGAAAGACTTCACCCAAGTGAATCACCAAGAACTCAGCAAAAAAACAGCCTTTCATGAAGCAGGACACGCAGTTGCAATTTATCTTGGCAACAAACAAAAAAAACTGCCACCAGTTTTTTTTCAAATATTAATTACAGAATTGGCCAATGATTTACAAGCCAATGAACTCTCTCACAAGCCTAACGAACACTGTATTGCTATTGTCGAGGGAGGCCGTTTAATACATACACTTCCCAGCTCAATTGAAGAAGCTATCAATGATTTTTCACCGGCACAGCAACAAGCCTATCAACTCGCCTTTGAGGCCGACATCATTAACATGCTTGCAGGACCATTAGCAGAAGCACAGTACGTTGCTTTGCGAGACGACGAGCCCATTAACCCGCATTTGGTAAATTTTGACGCACTAAAGAATTACGGCGGCTCAGCTGATATTGAAGCAGTTAATGACTACCTTAAGTGCTTTATCGCTTGCCCTGAGCAACGCCAAGATAAAGTAACCGAATTATTTATGGCCTCATTCAATTTCGTTACAGATAGAGACAATTGGCAAGCAATTACAGCAGTGGCCACTCACTTACTGACCGAGTCCAAAAACATCATCAGCTGCGAGGAAGTCATGGCTGTTATCGAAAATGTTATGTATAAACAAGCGGCCACCAAACTCAATAATGATTGGCTATCGGGCTTTACACATAAGACCTGGCACCAAACAGAGCTGTCCCTACCCTAACTAAGGTGGAGCCTTCGGCAATCGCAGCATCTAAGTCATCAGACATACCGATCGAAAAGGTATCTAGTTGCGGATAAGCTAACTGACCGACTGCGTCATATAACCTCCGATAAGGCAATCGCTGCCGTTCAAAATCTTGCTCTGGTGAAGGGATTGCCATGACTCCACGAAGCCTTAACTGAGGTAACTCGGCTATCTGCGAGCATAAATCAGAAAGCTCATCCAAACTTACACCTGACTTGCTGGGCTCACCGCTGATATTTACCTGTAAGCAGATATTTAAAGGTTGCAGATAATCCGGGCGTTGCGTACTCAGCCGCTGAGCTATCTTAAAACTGTCGACACTGTGAACCCAATCAAAGTGCGCTGCCAATGCTTTGGTTTTATTAGATTGAATTGGGCCAATAAAATGCCAGGTAATATCGAAAGCCCCCAACACTTGTTGCTTTTGCAACCCCTCTTGACAGTAATTTTCGCCAAAATGGCGCTGCCCAGCTCGATAAGCTGCTGCAATAACTTCAGCCGGTTTAGTTTTACTAACCGCTAGCAACAATACAGATCCAGGTTTTCGGTGATAGTTACTCTCTGCTTGTGTTATTTGCGAGCGAACCCGCTCAAGTCTGTCGCTAATCATAGTGGTTACAAAATTTAGTACGCAAAACCGGTTATTAAACAACGCAGCTTCAAAAAAACCAATAGTTGAACTAATGTTGTTGGTATTGCACTTACTTCTTTATTATGAGGATCTTATGGATATTGCCGAGCTACTCGCCTTTTCCGTTAAAAACAATGCGTCAGACTTACATCTATCTGCTGGTCTACCACCAATGATTCGAGTTGATGGTGATATCAGGCGCATCAATATCCCAGCACTGGAGCACAAGGAAGTTCATCGATTGATTTACGACATCATGAATGACAAACAGCGTCGTGATTACGAAGAATTTCTGGAAACCGACTTTTCATTTGCCTTGCCGGGTGTCGCTCGATTCCGTGTTAATGCCTTCAATCAGGAACGGGGCGCCGCCGGCGTATTCAGGACCATTCCTTCCAAAGTTTTAAGCCTAGAAGACTTACAAGCACCCAAGTTTTTTGAAGAGTTATGTAAAAAACCGCGCGGCTTGATTTTGGTCACTGGCCCTACTGGCTCAGGTAAGTCGACGACGCTGGCGGCAATGATCAACCACATCAACACTAACGATTATGCCCACATTCTTACTGTCGAAGACCCCATCGAATTTGTGCACGAAAGCCAAAAATGTTTAATAAATCAGCGTGAAGTTCATAGAGATACCCATGGCTTTACTGAAGCTTTACGTTCTGCATTGCGGGAAGACCCGGATATTATTCTGGTAGGCGAAATGCGAGACCTTGAAACCATTCGGCTAGCACTTACTGCCGCTGAAACAGGCCACTTAGTGTTTGGCACCTTACATACCACCTCGGCTGCAAAAACCATCGACCGTATCATCGACGTATTTCCTGCCGCCGAAAAAGACATGATTCGTTCCATGCTATCAGAATCGTTACAAGCCGTTATCTCACAAACACTACTCAAAAAAATTGGCGGCGGCCGCGTTGCTGCTCACGAGATTATGGTCGGCACCTCGGCCATCAAAAACCTAATCCGCGAAGCTAAAGTGGCTCAAATGTATTCAGCCATTCAAACCGGACGTAAAGATGGCATGCAGACCTTGGATCAAAACCTCAAAGAACTGGTCGATAAAGGTTTGATTGCGCCTAAAACTGCGATGGTAAAAGCCATCAACAAAGATACTTTCCGATAGGTAACCCCATGGACTTTGAAGCGCTGCTTGCCTTAATGGTACAAAAAAAAGCCTCAGACTTATTTATCACCGCTGGCCGGGCACCGACGATGAAAGTGGATGGCTCGCTGGTCGCATTATCAAAAACGCCATTAACACCAGAACAATCCTTAAAAATTGTGCTGGGTATAATGAGCACAAAGCAGCAAAATGAATTTGAGAACACCAAGGAGTGTCAATTTGCCCTTGGCATCAAGGATATGGGCCGATTCAGGGTCAGCGCCTTCACTCAACGCGATGCCGCCGGCATGGTATTGCGGCGCATTGAAAACCAAATCCCCGATGCTGACGATCTGAACTTACCGCCAATATTGAAAGAGCTCATCATGGAAAAACGTGGGCTTATTATCTTTGTGGGTGGCACCGGCACCGGTAAATCAACGTCATTAGCGTCGTTGATAAAACATCGCAACCAAAACAGCAGCGGGCACATAATTACTATTGAAGATCCCATTGAGTTTCAGCATCCTCATTTAGGTTGTATTGTCACCCAGCGCGAAGTTGGTTTAGACACAGAGTCTTATGAGGTCGCCTTAAAAAATACTCTACGCCAAGCGCCTGACGTGATCTTGATTGGTGAAATCAGAACCAGGGAAACCATGCAGAATGCCATCACTTTTGCGGAAACAGGGCATTTATGTTTATCTACATTGCACGCTAATAATGCTAACCAAGCACTGGACCGAATCCTGCACTTTTTCCCTGATGAAATGCACGGACAGTTATTAATGGATTTATCGTTAAATCTTCACGGCATCATTGCACAACAATTAATCAAAAGAGAAGATGAAAAAGGCCGCTATCCGGCTGTAGAAATACTAATTAATACGCCATTGGCAAAGGACTATATTCGTAAAGGTGAGATTCACAAACTGAAAGAACTAATGAAAGACTCGCGTCAGCAAGGCATGCAAACTTTTGATCAAGCGCTCTACGATCTCTACAAAGCTAACAAAATTAGTGAAAAAGATGCTTTAAGTTCTGCTGATTCCAAAAACGAGGTGCGCCTAATGATTAAGCTTGGTAATGTCGACCCTGCAAACCTCAGCAACAATGACATGCTTTTAACTGAAACGGATCAAGATAAAGGTTCAATTTACTAGCTCCATTTATTAATGGTTAGCAGCACTGCTGTTACAGACAACCGTATCGTTCCCCCGTTAATTATTAGCCCGCTGGATTTTAGAAAATTGCTTTATTGCTGTTATCTGGTAAAACAAACAGCATCGCATGCTTAAGCTTTACTGTTGAGACATCTATGAACATTCTAATTACTGGCGGCACCGGCTTTATTGGCAGCAAACTAACCGAGAGCCTCATTAAGCAGGGCCACAATGTAACAATTTTGAGTCGTGATCCTAATAAAGTGTCAGCACTTTTCGGCTCAATGGTTACCGCTTTATCAGATCTTCGACAGCTAACTCCAGACTCTTCTTATCAAGTCATTATTAACCTTGCTGGCGCACCTATTTTTGATGCCCGGTGGAGCGAAGCACGCAAACAATTACTCAGAAACAGCCGCATCGACTTAACCACTCAGTTAGTTGAAAGCATGTCACGTATGCTCGTTAAACCTGACGTTTTTATTAGCGGCTCTGCTATTGGTTATTACGGCGATCAGGGGGACAACATCCTCACCGAGCAATCTGCAAGCCGAGCAGATTTTTCTCAGCAACTTTGCGCCGATTGGGAAGCCGCAGCCATTTCTGCAGAAAAGCATGGCATCAGAGTATGTCTAATCAGGACGGGGCTAGTGATTGCAGATGGCGGCGGCTTATTGCAACGGATGCTGCTGCCATTCCGTTTATGTTTAGGTGGGCGCTTAGGGGAAGGCAATCAATGGATGTCCTGGATACATCGACAAGACTGGATTGCCATCGCTGAAGCCATGATTGCCGACAATTCCATGCACGGTGCCTACAACGCAACTGCGCCAAATCCGGTCACCAATAACGAATTTACGAAAACCCTGGCTGCTTGTTTGAAACGCCCCGCCCTTTTACCGGTTCCGGCTTGGCTATTAAAAATGCTGCTGGGAGAAATGTCCGAATTGGTTCTCGGCAGTCAACGTGTTATTCCCGATCGATTATTAGCGAATGGCTTTAAGTTTCAATATCCCAATCTTACTAACGCTATTAATCAAGCGCTGCATTCCGTTAATGAATAAGAATCAGATCAATCCACAAAAATTACTACTGAGTAAATGGACTGCAGTAACCCCAAATAATAAGGAAAAGCATTTTCTGGTTACCCGGATCGAAGTACAAGAACTACTTATAACAGCCTGCATCCTTGAAGCCGTGATTAACGGACACGAATACCAAATAAACTGGCGAGAATTAAAAAACGCGTCTATTTGGCTGGCAGGATGGCAGTAGCTGATCTTTAGCGGCAACACTTCCCTGTGTATCAGGCAGAATTATTCGACAGTAACTGATTTGGCCAAATTTCTAGGTTGATCAACATCTGTACCTTTTAATACCGCGACATGGTATGACAATAACTGTAAAGGTATGGTGTACACAATAGGTGCAATTTCGTTTTCAACTTGCGGCACTTTGATAATCTGGACATTTACATCATTGGATGATGCCAGTGTTTCGTCCATAAAAACAATCAGCTGTCCGCCTCTGGCACTGACTTCTTGCATATTGGATTTTAATTTTTCCAATAAACTGTTATTTGGTGCCACAACAATTACCGGCATGTCCGCATCAATTAAAGCTAGGGGACCATGCTTTAGTTCACCGGCAGGATAAGCTTCGGCATGAATATATGAAATCTCCTTTAACTTTAACGCACCTTCCATTGCAATCGGGTATTGAGTGCCTCTGCCCAAAAATAATGCATGCTGTTTTTCGGCAAATTGTTCTGCCAGTACACTTATTTGCTCATCAAGTTGCAAAACTTTTTCAACTTTACCGGGTAAAGCAAACAACTCAGAAGTGATTTTTTGCTCTTGCAATTCTGTTAATTGAAATCTTCTGCCCAAAGCGATGACCAACATCATCAATGTGACCAGTTGGGTAGTGAATGCTTTGGTTGAGGCCACACCGATTTCTGGGCCCGCGCGAGTTAACAACGCTAAATCAGATTCTCTAATCAATGAGCTTTCCGGCACATTGCATATCGCCAATGAAAACTTACTACCCAGTTTTTTTGCTTCTTGCAATGCCGCCAAAGTATCAGCCGTTTCGCCCGATTGCGACAATGTGACTATCAGCGTATCAGGTGCCAATACCGGGTTTCTGTATCGAAATTCGCTGGCCACTTCAATGTTACAAGGCACACCAGCGAGTTGTTCAAACCAATATCGTGCAACCAATCCGGCATGATAACTGGTGCCGCAAGCCAGGATTTGCACTGATTTAACGTTGTCAAAGACTTCAGTCGCGTTATGTCCGAAAGCATTTTCAAGCAATCGGTTATTAATAAATCTACCTTCTAATGCCTGCGAAATCGCAAATGGCTGTTCGTAGATTTCTTTCAACATATAATGCCGATATGCGCCTTTATCTACTGAATCGGCTTTTAATTGGCTCTCCTTAATTGGTCGATTTAC
>JAUYMX010000461.1 GCA_030699345.1 Methylococcaceae bacterium | reverse complement strand
CACGCTGGGCAAGAATCCAGAAGGCCGTAAAGTTAAAGGCGTTATTCATTGGGTATCAGAACAGCATTCAAAACCTGCTGAAATACGTTTATACAACCGCTTGTTCAAAGTAGCTAACCCCGACAATGAAGACAACTTCCTAGATGCAATCAATCCCGATTCATTGGAAGTCCTCAGCGATTGTCGCGTAGAAGCCAGCTTGGCTAACGCCCTGCCGGAAAATCGTTATCAATTTGAACGCACCGGCTATTTCTGCCTGGATGCCATTGATAGCGTTGGCGGCAAGTTGGTATTTAACCGCACCGTCACCTTGCGCGATAGCTTTGAAAAAGACTAAGGATTCGTTTGGCAATAACTTCCTGCTTTGTTGAAAAGAAATTTTTCCGTTCGTCCTGAGCTTGTCGAAGGATGATCGGAAAAATGCCTATTCGGTGAGGCAAGCCGCCCATGCTTCGACAAGCTCAGCATGAACGGCTTGCAGGGTAGTTTGTTGGAGTTCTAGAAGCTATATTGACGAATATCCTAAACAACATTTTTAATCTTAAGGCCTACGCCTTTTTTAATTGACGAAGGAGTCACCATGAATCAAGACAGCATTAACCTGATAGAACGCTACTATGCGGCCTTTAACAGTGCCGACATGAATACTTTTTTAAACCTGCTGACTGACGATGTTATCCACGACATCAACCAAGGCAAACGCGAAATTGGCAAAGAAGCGTTCACCCAGTTTATGGCCTGCATGAACTACAACTATAAAGAACAACTGGTCGATATGGTGATTATGGCAACTGCAGACGGCAAACGCGCCGCGGCAGAATTTGTCGTGTTGGGCGAGTACATTAAATCTGACGAAGGCTTACCTGCTGCGAACGGCCAAACCTACCGGCTACCCGCTGGTGCGTTCTTTGAAATCCGCGATAACAAAGTGGCACGCATTACCAATTATTACAACTTGCAAGACTGGATTGCCCAGGTTAGTCATTAAACCCTTGGGGGATTGCCCGATATAAGACGTAGGGTGGGCAGGCTTTTTTGCCCACCGTTCACTGAACGGAGTCAATAACACATCTCTGGTCAAATTTACTTACCAGGAAATGCAATGCGACGGAATCAAGCAGAAACAGCTTCACGCAACCAACATCCCCATAAATTCGCCCCGAGCTGGCTCAGCATTAAAAAATGCTCAACATTATTCAAGAGTAAAACCGCAACACAAGACGCCTTCGATGCCAACACAGAAAAAATGTTTTGGCAGGAACTGCATAAAGAAACGGTAAGCACATCAAAAGCCGCACTTTTATTGGGAGCGGCCGCATTTCTAGCCTTTGTGATATTGGATGTCACGACTAAAGGCGGCTTATCTTCGGTGGAATTCATCGGCCGCTGCCTGATTGTGTTGGTATTGTATGAGTTGTTTAGTCATCTTCATTACCATCAGCAAGCGCATACCCAGATCACCCGCGTAGTAAAACTAAGCGTCTCTCTTTCAGTTATCAACTTAATTGCCGTCATGCTGATCGATGGTGATCCGGCGTTTTATATCGAAACCTGGCCGGGGCTGCTGCCTATTTATTTCTTCAGTTA
>JAUYMX010000457.1 GCA_030699345.1 Methylococcaceae bacterium | reverse complement strand
GTGGTATTGAATTAGCAAAGAGTAATATTTTGTTGATAGGTCCGACTGGGTCAGGAAAGACATTGTTAGCTGAAACTCTTGCTCGCTTATTAGATGTGCCCTTTACAATTGCAGATGCGACTACATTGACTGAAGCCGGTTATGTTGGTGAAGATGTTGAAAATATTATTCTGAAGATTTTGCAAAAATGTGATTACGATGTTGAAAAGGCTGAAACAGGCATAGTTTATATTGATGAAATTGATAAGATTTCAAGAAAATCTGACAATCCTTCAATTACTAGAGATGTTTCCGGAGAAGGTGTTCAGCAAGCATTACTAAAGCTTATCGAGGGCACCGTTGCATCCGTTCCTCCTCAGGGTGGTCGCAAACATCCACAGCAAGATTTTTTACAAGTAAATACTGCTAATATGCTTTTTATTGTTGGCGGTGCTTTTGCAGGTTTAGATCGTGTGATAAAAGCACGGTCTGAAAAAGGTGGAATAGGGTTTTCTGCTGAAGTTAAGAGTAAAGATGATGCTAAAAATGTTGGTCAACTTTTCGCTGAAGTAGAGTCCGAAGATTTAATAAAATATGGGCTTATTCCGGAATTTGTCGGGCGACTTCCTGTGGTGGCAACCCTTGAAGAGTTGGATGAGCAGGCTTTAGTGCAAATTCTAACTGAGCCAAAAAATGCGTTAATTAAACAATACCAGCATTTATTTGAAATGGAAGGTGCTGAACTCGAGTTCCGATCTGACTCTCTGAGTGCGATTGCCCAGAAAGCAATGGAAAGAAAGACGGGCGCAAGAGGGCTCAGGACAATTGTTGAAAATATATTACTCAATACAATGTATGAATTGCCGTCAGCTGAAAATATCAGCAAAGTAGTAATTGATGGTGGTGTTGTCTCTGGAGATTCTGAGCCTATTTTGGTTTATGAAACCGATATTAAAAAAGCTTCTGCAGAAGCTTGAGATATTAAAAAAACAAAAAAGGGAGCATCTAAAATGCTCCCTTTTTTTTGCTCAGAAAATCACAAAATGATTATTTTTATTTGGAACCTTGCTATTTTTATTAACGCCCCCATACTCCATGCAACTTAAATATTGTTATAGGTATCCATTGTGGAAATAACCGAAATTCAAAACTTACAACAAAAAAATACGTTAATACCTGTTTTGCCACTTAGAGATGTTGTCGTTTACCCCTATATGGTAATTCCTTTATTTGTTGGAAGGGAAAGGTCGATTGATGCATTGGATGCAGCAATGCGTGATGATAAGCAAATATTGCTTGTAGCTCAAAAAGAAGCGGAAACTGATGATCCGGAATTTAAGGATCTTTATGACATTGGTACATTAGCCAATATCCTGCAATTATTAAAGCTGCCAGATGGGACTGTGAAGGTGTTAGTTGAGGGAAGTCAACGTAGTAAAGTTGTAAGTTATAAAGATACCGGCAGTTTTTTCTCAGCGGAAGTTGCTGATATTAAAGATGTTTTAGTCATGTCTGATCAAGAACGTGACGTATTACAACGAACAGCAATTAATTCATTTGAGCAGTACGTAAAGCTAAATAATAAGATTCCACCGGAGGTGCTTAATTCATTGATGGGAATTGACGATCCAAGCCGGTTAGCTGACACTATGGCTGCTCATATGGGGTTGAAAGTCAATGAAAAACAGGTGATTCTTGAAATATCTGATGTTGCAAAACGTTTAGAGCGATTAATGACTCTCATGGAAGGCGAAGTCGATCTTCTGGAAATGGAGAAAAGAATTCGGGTGCGCGTAAAGCAACAAATGGAAAAAAATCAGCGAGAGTACTATCTCAATGAGCAAATGAAGGCCATTCAAAAAGAACTTGGAGATATGGATGATGTTCCAAACGAGATTGAAGATTTAGCCCGTAAAATTGCAGAAGCAGGTATGTCTAAAGAGGCTAAAACTAAAGCCGAAGCTGAGCTAAATAAGCTTAAGCAAATGTCGCCGATGTCTGCGGAAGCTACTGTTGTACGCAACTATATTGATTGGGTAGTGAGTGTTCCATGGAAGAAAAAAACGAAAGTCCGCTACGATTTAAAAGTTGCGGAACAAGTTTTAGAAACTGAACATTATGGCTTGGAGAAAGTTAAAGAACGAATTCTTGAGTATCTTGCTGTTCAGCAGCGAGTTAAAGGTGAGCTCAAGGGGCCAATTTTGTGTTTGGTTGGTCCGCCAGGGGTGGGGAAAACATCTTTGGGTGAGTCTATTGCTCGAGCAACTAATCGAAAATATGTACGAATGGCATTGGGTGGCGTAAGAGATGAGGCTGAAATAAGAGGGCATAGGCGCACTTATATTGGTTCAATGCCAGGTAAAATCTTACAAAATCTAGTTAAAGTAAAAACCCGCAATCCAATGTTTTTGCTTGATGAAATTGACAAGATGGCGGCTGATTTTCGTGGAGACCCTGCTTCTGCTTTATTAGAAGTTCTTGATCCAGAGCAAAACCATACATTTTCTGATCACTACTTAGAAGTTGATTTCGACTTATCAGATGTCATGTTTGTTGCGACTGCAAATACGATGAACATTCCACCCGCACTGCTCGACAGGATGGAGGTGATTCGTCTGGCTGGTTACACAGAAGATGAAAAAATTAACATCGCATTACGATATCTGATTCCCAAACAAATTAAAAACAATGGACTGAAAGACCATGAAATCGAAATAACAGAAGAAGCTGTTAGGGATTTGATTCGCTATTACACAAGAGAGGCTGGAGTTCGAAATCTCGAACGGGAAATATCAAAAATTTGCCGAAAGGTTGTTAAGAGTCTTCTTCTCAGGTCTGAAAAATCAAAAATTAAAGTTATTTCGAAAAACTTAGATGATTATTTGGGTGTAAAAAGATTTCACTATGGCCTTGCAGAAGAACATGATCAGATTGGTCAAGTGACAGGGCTAGCATGGACAGAAGTTGGTGGTGAGCTCTTGACTATAGAAACTGCTGTGATTCCTGGTAAAGGTAAAAACTCAGCGACTGGCAAGCTCGGTGAGGTTATGAAGGAATCCATTGAAGCAGCAATGACAGTCGTAAGAAGTCGTGCTGATATTCTAGGAATTGATAATGACGTTTTCCAAAAAACCGATATACATGTTCACGTACCCGAGGGTGCAACCCCTAAAGATGGGCCGAGTGCAGGTATTGGAATGTGTACAGCAATTATTTCAGCGTTAACTAAAATACCGGTAAGAGCATGCGTTGCAATGACGGGGGAAATCACTTTGCGAGGGGAAGTTTTGCCAATTGGAGGTCTTAAGGAAAAGTTGTTAGCCGCTCATCGAGGAGGTATAACCACCGTTTTAATTCCGGCTGAAAATGAAAAGGATTTGGTAGATATACCGGACAATATTAAAAAGAATCTTGATATTAAGCCTGTTCATTGGATAGACGAAGTATTAGAAGTGGCTTTGCAGCATTTGCCCATAGCAATTGAAAAAAAACAGCTTGATGATCATACCGAATCAGATGTGGGGAAGTTAAAGACACAACTATTAACTGCTCACTGAGACAACGTACTCAGCATGTAAGTTATGAATAGGTGGATAGGTTTGATTTTTCCTGAGATTTAGTAACTTAGTTTGTCTGGAAAAATATCATGTGGATGGTTCCGACAATATCGCTTTAACCGGAAAACCCATAAATTACGGGCTTTCCGGGAGTTATAGCTTGACACTGTGCGAGAGCTATTGATATAAATACAAGCGTTTCCTGTGTCGAAAATAGTTCGTGCATAGGGATTAGCAATCAAGTCCTAGCAGACTATATATAAATTGAATTCCTAAGGGGGAATAATGAATAAATCGGAACTTATTGATGCAATCGCAGAGTCTGCGGGATTAACTAAAGCTGATGCGGGTCGCGCATTAGACGGTTTTTTAAGCGCAGTAACTAGCGCATTGAAAGACTCCGATCCTGATAAGCGATCAGTTGCTTTGGTAGGATTTGGAACATTCTCCGTGAAAGAAAGAGCTGAGCGTAAAGGGCGTAATCCTCAGACTGGCGAAGAAATTACAATTAAATCAGCTAAAATTCCTTCATTTAAGGCTGGTAAATCTTTAAAAGATGCTGTAAACTAGTATTTCTTTAGTCGGGTGCTTAGCTCAGCTGGGAGAGCATCGCCCTTACAAGGCGAGGGTCGGGGGTTCGAACCCCTCAGCTCCCTCCAGACTTTGGAGTGGTAGTTCAGTTGGTTAGAATACCGGCCTGTCACGCCGGTGGTCGCGGGTTCGAGTCCCGTCCACTCCGCCAAA
>JAUYMX010000456.1 GCA_030699345.1 Methylococcaceae bacterium | reverse complement strand
AGCCGGGTATTGATTTCATTGAGGGCAACGCCAATACTGCCGAAATGTCGGCCCAAGGAGCCGCTTAAATCGATAAAGCCCATGTGCAAACTAGCCGGGGCGGTGACGGAAACTTTAGAATATTCGACTATCAAAATAGTGTGTGTGGTGACGCGAAAAGAGCCGGAAGTATACATCAACCGTCTAGCTGCGGGTAACCATGCGGGCTAACTCAGCTAAATCATTGATAAGCAAATCGCACTGTGCTGCCGCCTGCCGGTCAATCGGCAACACTGAAGGAATATAAACAGAAAATGCACCCGAACTTACTGCTGCTGCAATGCCTGCGGGTGAATCTTCAAGCACCAGACAGCGTTTAATATCCACATGTAAACAGTCGGCCGTCGCTAAGAAAATATCCGGTGCAGGTTTGCCGCGCTGCACATCGTCGCGAGTCACTATTACAGAAAACACCTCGTCTATACCGGCTAATTCAAGGCATTCAAGAGCGTTAATCGCCGGACTATTGGTTGCCAATGCATAGGGCAGCGATTGTTGTTGGATGACTGATAACAATTCGGCAAATCCGGCTTTAACGGCAATGCCGTTGCTTGCCACATAGTCACGCCAGCTGCTCGCGCTTAGCCGGTTAAAGCTATCCAGATCAAAATCGGCACCGCACTTGGTCAGTAGGCATCGCTCAACATCAGCATAATGCAAGCCGGATAATGACTGCCAAAACTGCTCATCCAACTCAAGCCCAATCAGTTGAGCCGCTTGTTGCCAAGCCTTGTTGTAAGTGCTCTCGGTATCCAGCACCAAGCCATCCATATCAAAAATGACGGCTGCAAAGTCCGTTAATTTAATCACTGCACGACCTTAATAAACTCGCCCCGCGCTTCCCGGCTGGATCCGACGATAATACGTTTACGACCTTGCGATGACTGCTCCAACATGCCAGACACTTGCACCGTTTCACCCCGCAGCGCCTGGCCTGTGTAAGTAGCGGTAAAGCTGATTATTGAATCAATGTGCTCATAATCGATTTTGAATTCAGCCGGGTAATCGAAACCGTAAGTGTCGTCAATCACCTGACATTCCAAGTTGATCGGCCCGATTTTTTGATAATTATCAGGGGCACCAATTGCCCGATCATCGGCAACCGCTCCCTGCGTCGCGTCAGCGCCTACTTTTGGTGCTCTACCTCCTGCATCCATGCAGTCGTCAATAAAATTCAAATCGAATTTTCTGCCGTTGATAATGGCTTTATTGTCTTTACGCTGCTCATGCCAGACGTACTCGGCAAAACTTAAATCGCAATCACGGCGCTGATAAGATTGTTGCCAATCTTGCTCGGTTAAGTCTTGCAGTTGCCCCAACGTAATCAACTTAGCCGTCACTGCCCGGCAATGATGAAAAACCTCGCGTCCATAACACACCACATCAATATCCGAGCCATGCTGCTGTACGCCAATCAGCAATGATCCGGTAATGCCGATATTGGCTAAATCAAGACCATGTTGCTGGAACAACCTAGTCAGACTTAGCAAATCTTGCTCAACGGCATCATGATTATCTGCGTTTAACAACTGCTGTAAACGGTGTTTGGGTCGATGATGCTTAATAATTTTTGGCTGGGCCACGGCATGTAAGCGGGCATCCAGGATGGGCGAATAATGCAAATAATGGGGATGATGTTGCTTAAGAAAATCGTTGGCGACATCCGTATCCACTTTACGCCAACCTTGCCGATGCGGCACATAACGCAAGAAACACAGCACCTTATCGTGTTCCATACTTTGCCCGACTACGGCAAAAATCAACCCTTCGGCGGTCTCAATAAAATCTTTGGCAAAAAACATGTGCAGTCGCTCGTTTATATAAAATTCTGCGTAACCATTCAGTCTTTAATCTGAGTGAGGCTATGCGTGTATTGTGTAGGGTGGATAAGCAACGCGCATCCACCACATTTGCCGGATGCGCTAGCGCTTATCCAGCCTACGCATGACGGCTCGATCAAGAGACTGAATAGATAAATTCCGCCTGATTTTAACACGCCACCGGTTTAATTAAGGTTCAGCAAACTATGCTAATCTGCCTCCACTCCACATACATGAGGGCAACGTCATGGACACACTCAATCAAATCTCTACCACCCTGGCATTAACCATGGGTTTGGCTTGGGCTAGC
>JAUYMX010000446.1 GCA_030699345.1 Methylococcaceae bacterium | reverse complement strand
ATGCAACATGGCTTGAACCAAATGCCGTTGTACCGTTTTTTCTGAAATACCCAATTGCAGCGCAATGTCGGCGTAGCTTAGTTCGTCAATTTTGCGCAGTAAAAATACATCGCGAAATTTCTTAGGCAATGAGTTGATGGCAGTTAGTAATAGTTCGCATTGCTGACGCAGTGCCGTTATTTCATCAGGCTGGTGTTGCGGGCACACCAGGTTATCATCAAGGGGGATTGTGTTATTTCTGGGTAACTGCTGCCATCTTAAATAGTTGATAGCAAGGCGTTCAGCGACACGAAAAAGCAAACCGGCTAGATTCTCGTCATGCTTAATAACATTATCGCGCAGTAAACGCAGGTAGGTTTCCTGGCACAGATCCTGAGCCGTTTCACGGCAACGTGTGCGATTTACCAAAAACAAGGTCAGCGCTTCTCGATGATCTTGAAACAATTCGGTAATCTGATGATGGCTAAGTGGTAGGGTCGACATTCTCAGCTGTAATTATTCAATGACATTATCGTTACTAATAATTTTGTAGGGGGCGGGCCTTGCCCGAGAATTGAGCGGCAATCGAATCCATTCGCGGGCAAGGCCCGCTCCTACAAAAGGACGATGTTGTTCAACGTTAGGGTAATTGAAGCCTAGATCATAAAAGCACATAGCGTGCCATGGGTTATTGGCTTGCTGGCGTCTGGCATGCGGGCTGTCTACTTATCCAACCGATTGGAAAGACAATTGATGGTTAAGTAAACGTAAAAGTAAGTGATTACTATGTAAAACATGCAGGTAAATTAAAGCGTGATGATGGCAAAGTAAGGCATATGCCACATTTAAATAGCGTTAAATAACATAGTTTAATTAAAAAATGGCCTTGGTTGAGCGTAAAAAACGGGGTGTATTGAGGGTGTAAATAAATCCGTGTAACCGCTTATTTTCAAAGCCGTAAAATACGGCGCCCCCAAGGAGAGAAAATGAGCGACCTGATTAACGACCCGAACCTGATTTCAGCCATGCAAGAATTAGGGCGTGGACTCAAATC
>JAUYMX010000445.1 GCA_030699345.1 Methylococcaceae bacterium | reverse complement strand
GGATTTGAGTCCACGCCCTAATTCTTGCATGGCTGAAATCAGGTTCGGGTCGTTAATCAGGTCGCTCATTTTCTCTCCTTGGGGGCGCCGTATTTTACGGCTTTGAAAATAAGCGGTTACACGGATTTATTTACACCCTCTCGCTTGTGGGTGCGTTCATTGGTGGGCTATTACTAGGCATTGTACCCAGTACAATGTTATTGCCGTCATTGGCTATGATACTGATACTCTCAGCAGTGAAGGTCTGGCGACATAGATAATCTTCATAGCGTCAAGTTTTGAATCCCAATCCTAAAACACTTTGTTTCAAGATTCGTTATTTACTTTAATGCACAACCAATTAAACTAGATCCGGCTTTTGTTTGCTGTTTTGTTAGTTTAACTATGCGCATCATCTTTGAATTGTCTTTAAGATTCGTCTAACACCTACCTAACGCACATCATTTTATTTTGGAGAACAACATGTTTATCAATAACTTTACTCGCTCACTGCTTGCGTTAAGCTTGTTGACGATAACTTCACTCGTTTACGCTGATACCACTTTGGTCGCCGTTGCCTCGGATTTCACCAAACCGATGACCGAAATTGCCTCCGCTTTTGAAAAAGCTACCGGCCACAGCGCCAAGCTGTCGTTTGGTTCTTCGGGTAAAGCCTTTGCGCAAATCCAAAGCGATGCGCCGTTTGAAGTGTATTTGTCGGCCAGCGAAAAATACCCGCTGGAACTGGAAAAATCCGGACACGCAGTGCCCAACAGCCATTTTGTTTACGCTATCGGCAAACTGGTGCTGTGGTCGGCAACACCCGGCTATGTCGACAATCAGGGAGAGATTTTGCAAACCGGCAATTTCAAACATATCGCCTTGGCTGACCCTGCCCATGCACCATACGGAGTGGTGGCAGAAGACGTAATGAAAAGTCTGGGCGTGTTGGACAAGCTGCGTCCCTTGTTCGTAATGGGCGAAAACATTTCGCAAACCTTTCAGTTTGTCAGCACCGGCAATGCCGAACTGGGCTTTGTAGCATTTGCCCAGGTTATCGATATAAATACTGGTAAAATCGGCAGCGGTTCCGGCTGGATCATACCGGATAATCTGCATGGCCCATTTAATCAAACGGCCGTGTTGCTGAAAAAAGGCGCCGAAAACCCGGCTGCCCTTGCTTTGGTGGATTTTCTAAAATCGCCGACGGCATTGGCGATTATTGAAAAATACGGTTTTGGGTTAACCAAATAATTATCTAAAGGTCATTATGTTAAGCCCCGCCGACATCGAAACCCTGTTGTTAACCTTCAAAGTGGCCAGCATCGCCACTGCATTGATGTTACTGATCGGCACTCCGCTGGCTTGGTGGCTGGCAAGAACTCGCTCGGCCTGGAAAGGCATCATCAATGCGGTCGTCGCACTGCCGTTGGTGTTGCCGCCGACGGTATTGGGCTTTTATTTGCTGGTATTGATGGGCCCAGCCGGGGCAGTCGGTAAATTCACCAGTTGGTTAGGACTGGGCACCTTGCCGTTTACCTTTACCGGCTTGGTGATTGCCTCGGTACTGTATTCCATGCCGTTTGTCGTACAACCCTTACAAGCCTCGTTTGCCAGCATAGGCGAACAGCCTTTGGAAGCCGCAGCCACCTTACGTGCCAGTCCATTGGATACTTTTTTCAGCGTGATTATACCGCTGGCGAAACCCGGATTTTTGACCGCCAGCATTTTAGGCTTTGCCCATACCGTTGGAGAATTCGGCGTAGTGCTGATGGTCGGCGGCAATATTCCCGGTAAAACCCGCGTGGTGTCGGTGCAAATCTACAATCATGTGGAAGCGTTGGAATACAGCGAGGCCCATTGGCTGGCGGGCTGCTTACTACTGTTCTCGTTTACGGTACTCATAATCCTTTATACCGTTTTGAAAACCCATCCTGTTGCCCATCAATTGAAATGACCCAACCGATCACTGCACGTTTTCAACTCGATTACGGCTCGTTTCAGCTGGATGTCGATCTTAATTTGCCGGGAGCGGGCGTTACCGTGCTGTTCGGCCATTCGGGATCCGGCAAAACCACGCTGCTACGGTGCATCGCCGGACTGCAGCAAGCGCAGCAAGGCTTTTTAAAAATCAACGGCAACGTGTGGCAAGACACTGAGCATCAGGTGTTTCTGCCTACGCATAAACGCTCATTGGGCTATGTGTTTCAGGAAGCCAATCTGTTTCCGCATTTAACGGTAGCAGGCAACTTGCAGTTCGGTTTAAAACGAATTGCAAAATCGTCCGACGCTGCTGACCTTCGACACATCGTTGAGTTGTTGGGTATCGATCATTTATTAGAGCGCATGCCGGATCGGCTGTCCGGCGGCGAACGGCAACGTGTGGCCATTGCCCGTGCCGTGGCGCTGAATCCGGAGGTGTTGTTGATGGATGAGCCGCTGGCATCACTGGATTTCAAGCGCAAACAGGAAATCCTGCCGTTTCTTAGCCGCTTGCATCAACAATTGAATATTCCGGTGCTGTATGTCACCCATTCCCAGCAGGAAGTCGCACAGTTGGCCGATCATTTGGTGATTCTGGCAGAGGGCAGGGCGCAGGCATCAGGATCGTTGGTGGAAACGCTAAGTCGTCTTGATGTGCCGCTGGCGCAAGACCGTGAAGCCGCCACAGTTTGGCAGGTGACCATCGTCGAGCATGAGGCTGACTATCATTTAACTCGCGTCGAATTTGACGGCGGCTCGCTTAGCCTGACGGCGATCGATGCGCCAATCGGCACGCCGCTACGGGTGCAGATTTACGCCCGCGATGTCAGCATCGCGCTGGAAGCACCGGCCGCCACCAGTATCCTCAATGTACTGCCCGCGACTATTACCGGCATTGCAGATGATCACGGCGGTCAAACCGTCGTGCGTTTACAAGTCGGCAATCAACCACTGCTGGCGCACATCACCCGCAAGTCGGCCATGCTGTTGGGCTTACAGCTGGATATGCCGGTTTATGTGCAGATTAAGGGCACATCGATATTGAATTGAACCCAAAAAGGTACGCGGTGCGTACCCTACATGGCTTATTCACCAACACTATGAACGTGATCAAAAAAATTGTGGTCATCAATACTCGTTCCCCAATCGACTGAATAAACACCTTGTTCAACTAAACGATGAAAGGAGGAATAGGGCCAATCAGCCACATTTTTGACCAAGCCATGTTTTACCGGATTGTAATGGAGGTAATCGAGATGATTTTGATAATCGGGTTCGTCGCGCAAAGCATGTTCCCAAAATCGTCGTTGCCAAATGCCGCGCCGCCGGTAGCGTAGACGCGAAGCAGTCACCGATTGTTCGGCACCGGCTAACGCCAGCCATGATTGAGTAAAGTGTTTTTTGATGATGCCCCAACGTTTGGAATAATCGCAATCATCAGCTGGCAATGTCCAGATGGCGTGAATGTGATCGGGCAATATCACCAGCGCATCAACGCGAAACGGCAGATGTTGTTGGCAGTGACGAATTGCATTCCGTAAACAGTCCCGCGCCGAATCGTTTGCCAAAATCCCCGCCCGCCGTTCCGTGACCACCGTAAAGAAATACGATCCACCCGGCACATAACAGCGGCGATAATCAGACAAAACCACCTCCAAAACATTACAACGACAAAATTTTGTAGGGTACGCATTGCGTACCATTTTTGGAGAGTTCCGGTTAATTAAACGTCCAAAAGGTACGCGGTGCGTACCCTACATGGCTGCCGAACATCGATTTCTACCCCTGCGCTGATAGCCGATTCTGCCTGATCAAGAATCGAGCGTGTGACATCATCGCTAAAGAACTCTTCACCGCAGTTGGCACACACTTGCGCCGGGACATTTTTGAAAACCAATGTTGCAGAACCTCTTTCCAGTGTGATACTAGCTGTACCATTGGTGGTTTCACCATGTTTGCAGATGGGGCATTTCATTGGCGTTTCCTGTACATAACAGCGGCGATAATCAGACAAGACAACCTACGAAAAAATTATGTCCCAATATTGCAACGGCGAAAACCACCGTAGGGTACGCATCGCGTACCATTTTAAAGCGTTCGGGTTAATCAAACTCCCAAAAGGTACGCGGTGCGTACCCTACCCGGCTATATATCTTCAACACCAGAAGACATTTTAATAAAGCTTGGCATTCTGGGATCGATAAATCGAAAGCAACCTCTTGCAGATCTTGAAATAATTGCAGATCCATTTTTGATCTTAACAAGACTTGCCAATCGTCTACTTATAACCTGCGAGTCAATATTAATTGAATAACTTTCCACTAACTTATCTTTAAGCTCTGAACTTCTAAACTCAGGTATTTTGCAATACGCTGCTGCGAGTAAGAGAATTTTGTAGTCTTGGGGTTTGCTCAACAATCTTATTGTTGAGTCGTAAGCATGCTTTAAAACTCCCTCTGAATCTTTCACCGATTCAACTAATGCTTGTTTCAGTATTTCAAAGTTGATATGTCTAATTTTTTTTACTAGAGCAATTTCAGCGCATTTCAAGCAAACCAAATGCGTAAAATGAGGAAATCCTGCGCTGATATCAACAATTTTATCCGCTATTTCATCGCCTATGATCAGATCAATTTGCTTCATTCCATTCAATATGATTTTCTTGATACCATCATCGCTCATTCTTTTAAGCTGCACTTCTTTAAGACAACGCTCAACAGATGGATGCCCTGCAGTTAATTCACTACCTGTTGTTGCAATACCAACGACTACAAGTTTAAATTCAGAATCAAAATCACTGAGTAATTTTATAAGTTCTGCAATTTTCTTTTTATCTTCAAGTGATGGGATTGCATCAACTTCATCGATTAGAAATATTCCTTTGCAATCTTTAAGCTTTTCGGCTACCCATGAGGGAGAATTGGTATTTGTTAAGTGGTTGGCGGTTGTCTTATGTTCGCTCTTGGATGAAAGACTAGCCTTAGCAATACCTACGCTTAATTGAGCGTCACCACCTTCATTATGAGTAAGGGTTTTTTCTCTGGTTGATATATCCACCTTAGCTTCAATTAAGGCTGCTTGTACTATAGAAGCAAAGCTATCTTGAGAGTCACATCGTTTCTCAACAAAGAGACCGCCTTTAAGAATTTCATGAAGTAGAAGCTTACAGGTTGTTTTGGCAAGTGAAGTTTTGCCTACTCCACGATCTCCATACACAATAATGTGTTGCCCGGGAGAATTGATAACGCTTATAAACCTTGCAGCTTCGCCTTCTCGGAGGGTGTAAATAAATCCGTGTAACCGCTTATTTTCAAAGCCGTAAAATACGGCGCCCCCAAGGAGAGAAAATGAGCGACCTGATTAACGACCCGAACCTGATTTCAGCCATGCAAGAATTAGGGCGTGGACTCAAATC
>JAUYMX010000441.1 GCA_030699345.1 Methylococcaceae bacterium | reverse complement strand
GATTTGAGTCCACGCCCTAATTCTTGCATGGCTGAAATCAGGTTCGGGTCGTTAATCAGGTCGCTCATTTTCTCTCCTTGGGGGCGCCGTATTTTACGGCTTTGAAAATAAGCGGTTACACGGATTTATTTACACCCTCCGCAGTGGAGCTGTACCGAGTAGATTAATAAATTAATCTCATTTTATTTTTAAGCAGCCACAAAGAGATAGAAATTAAGATTATTTACAGAGTGTTATTTACAGTGTTGGTTATTAGTTTCTGCGGACTGGACATCGAATGACGAAAAGGCTTGCATGCTTAATGCTGCAGGACAGTTCAAATATTATGTGCTGAGTCTGTCGTGGGCACCGAAGTTTTGCCGTTCGCATCCCAACAGTAAAGAATGAGCTGCAATGTGAAGAGTATAAAGAGTTTATTGTGCATGGCCATGGGCCCGAGTGCGGAACAGGTCATTCGGTAAATTGCCAAGGTGGTGGGGTGCCTAATGGAATCGATAACAAGCGAGTTGCTATTTTTGAGTAAAGATTTTTCTGGGTGTTCTACCCAAAAATCCTCAAAAATTTAGCGACGGTTAAATTGCTCGGCAACTCCTCCTGCGTTGCTCTAACTCCTGCATCCGTGCAATCGTACGTAAGCCCGAGCCGTCCTGCTCCAATATCGTTCTCACCCAACAGGGGAATTCGAATATTGCAGCAATGACTTTACGCCCTTGGCATCGATCGATTGTATTTTCCCTTCGCAAACAGCATGCTCGATAAACCAACAGTAGGCGATTTGAGCAGATGCCGGTATCGATAGGGCTATTCGCGACTAAAATTCGAGCAGCTCCCGACTCCTGTTCGCTGCTCCCCTGAATTTCAGCGGCAGAAGATTTTTGCTTTTATGCCGTCGGATTATTTGATTGATCATGAATGGGAAAAGCATGGGCATGCAGCGCCCTTGACCGGAGCGCTGTTTATGCAAAATGATACTGGCTTAGACGTAAATGAATGTACCTTTACTTGCAATGAGAGCGGATCAAAGAAAAGTGGCTCTACGTTGGAGGAGGTAAGGATTTGTACTGATAAAAAATACTCATGCATTCACCCGTTGTGAAGAAGATGCCGAAGATAGTTGCAGGAAGCTGAAGAAGGTTAAAGTTACATCCGCAAAATGAGTGGAATGAGTAAAGAGATAAATAGCTGCATGACAGCTTGTATAACAGTTGGGTTCATTAGCTATAAAAGTTGACATTTGGGGCAAAATCATTAAATTTAGGCGCTTAGAGTGAAAATTTCCTGATTATCCGGATGGGGAATTCACGCTAAAAACTAATATTAGTCCTAAAGAAACATAACATTATTCTGTCTAGTAACAGGGTGCCAGGAGAAAAATATATGAAGAAGCCTTTAAAAAGCTGGCTGCTTGCCACAAGTGTGGCAGCTCTTTTAGCTGCGCCAGCGATTTCAACTGCTAACGATGCTTTAGAAAAACTGACTCAAGATCCTGCTAACTGGGCAACGTGGGGCGGTGACTATGCCGGTACCCGTTACAGCCAATTGGATCAGATCAACACCAACAACGTAAAAACTTTGCAACCTGCATGGTCTTTTTCAACTGGTGTTTTGCGCGGTCACGAAGGCGGCCCGTTGGTTGTTAACGATGTTCTTTACATCCACACACCGTTTCCTAACACCGTTTACGCAATCGATCAAAAAACTCAATCGGTGATTTGGGAATTTACCCCAACTCAAGATGCTGATGTCACTATCCCAGTAATGTGCTGCGATACAGTAAACCGTGGTTTGGCTTACGGCGACGGCAAAATCTTTTTGCAACAATCTGATACTGTTTTGACTGCCTTAGACGCCAAAACCGGTAAACGTGTTTGGAGCGTACAAAACGGTGATCCTAAGTTGGGTATGACCAACACTAACGCGCCAATTGTTGTTAAAGACAAAGTTATCACTGGTATTTCTGGTGGTGAGTTCGGTGTGCGTGGTTTCTTAGCTGCTTATGACATTAACTCTGGCGAGTTGGCTTGGAAAGGCTATAGCATCGGTCCAGATAAAGACACCATTATCAACCCAGACAAAACTACTACCTGGGAAAACGGTAAAGTTGCAAAAGTTGGTAAAGATTCAAGTACAAGTACTTGGAAAGGCGACCAATGGAAGATTGGCGGCGGTACAACTTGGGGCTGGTATTCTTACGATCCAAAATTGAACTTGATTTACTACGGATCAGGCAACCCTTCAACTTGGAATCCTGTTCAACGTCCTGGCGACAACAAATGGTCTATGTCATTGTGGGCTCGTGATGCTGACACTGGGGATGTTAAATGGGTTTACCAAATGACTCCGCACGATGAGTGGGACTTTGACGGCATCAACGAAACTGTATTGGTTGATCAAGAAGTTAACGGCAAACTGCACAAAACTATCGTGCATTTCGACCGTAACGGTTTTGGTTACACCTTGGATCGTGAAACAGGCGAATTGTTGGTTGCTGAAAAATTCGACAAGTCAGTTAACTGGGCAACTCATGTTGATCTGAAAACTGGTCGTCCAGAAGTTGTATCTAAATACAGTACTGAACAAAACGGCGAAGATGTTAATTCAGTAGGTATTTGCCCTGCTGCATTAGGTTCAAAGAACCAACAGCCCGTGTCTTACTCTCCACAAACTGGTTTGTTCTATATCTCAGGTAACCACCTGTGTATGGATTATGAACCATTTGAAGTATCTTACACAGCTGGTCAACCATACGTTGGTGCTACATTGACTATGGGGCCTGCTGGTGCTGATGTTCTTACCGGCAAGCCAGATAACTCAACTAACTTGGGTCAATTCACTGCATTCGATGCAAAAACCGGCAAAATTGCTTGGTCTAACAAAGAGCAGTTCTCTGTATGGTCTGGATCAGTTGCAACAGCTGGTGGCGTTGTATTCTACGGCACTTTGGAAGGTTACCTGAAAGCGGTAGACGCTAAGTCTGGTAAAGAATTGTATAAATTCAAAACACCTTCAGGCATCATCGGTAACGTTAACACTTGGTCTTACAATGGCAAACAATATGTTGGCGTATTGTCAGGTATTGGCGGTTGGGCAGGCATTGGTATCGCTGCAGGCCTTGACAGTGGTGATGCCGGCTCAAACTCAGAAGGTCTGGGTGCGGTTGGTGCATACAGAAGCTTAAGTTCTTTCACCAAATTAGGTGGAACTTTGACTGTATTCGCTTTACCTAATAACTAATCTGATTTTTTAGATTACGAAGAATGACCCTGGTCGGTAACGGCCAGGGTTTTTTTTTGCCTGTCGAATGGTCAGGCAGGTTCATTTGGGTAAAAACGATCAGCCTAATAATTGGCATCATTTTCATGCATAAGCACTTAAGATTTTCTAATTGTCGTTACTGGGAATTAAGCGCCCCTATTGTCGGAGTGTTACTGACCCTATCTTTTGCTCCATACGATTATTCGTATGCCAGCATTTTAGCTTTGGCGTTCTTGTTTGCTTCTTGGCAAAACATTAGTTCTGCTCGCGCACTGCTTAGAGGTTTTTTATTTGGATTGGGAGTCTTTGCATCGGGTGTATCGTGGGTTTATTTCAGCATTCACGATATAGGCAGTGCTAGCGCGATTGAAGCCATCACGTTGACGAGTGCGTTTGTTGTATTTTGGGCTTTCTTTCCAGCATTGGCGGGATACATATCAGTCCAATTGGCTATTACAAGCGCCATTCCAGTTCGTCTGCTTGTTATGTCTGGAGTCTGGGTGTTGGTCGAGTTCATAAGAGGATCATTGCTGCTTAATGGCTTTCCGTGGTTACTGTGTGGTTATTCACTGCTGGATACTCCATTAGCTGGTTACGTGCCATTGATAGGCGTTTATGGAGCGGGATTTTTATTGGCATTGACTGCGGCTGCTGTTGTAGCGTCTTTTTATAGCAAAAAATCTAGTGTGTTAGGGGTGGTGGGCATATTGCTGATATGGTCTTTGGGCGGGTACTTACAAACTATTAAGTGGACGCACATAATCGGCGAGCCAATTCATGTCGCTTTAGTTCAAGGAAATATCGCGCAGGATCAAAAATGGCGTAGTGAAAATAAAGCCCAAACGCTACAACTTTATAAAAATATGACCGAGCAGAACTGGGATTCTGATGTGATCGTTTGGCCAGAAACAGCAATACCCGCATTTTTGTCGCAAGTTAATGAACTGTTCTTAATGCCT
>JAUYMX010000440.1 GCA_030699345.1 Methylococcaceae bacterium | reverse complement strand
GATTTGAGTCCACGCCCTAATTCTTGCATGGCTGAAATCAGGTTCGGGTCGTTAATCAGGTCGCTCATTTTCTCTCCTTGGGGGCGCCGTATTTTACGGCTTTGAAAATAAGCGGTTACACGGATTTATTTACACCCTCCTCTGACACTTTCAATAGCGATTTTTCTTGCTTGTAATTTAAATCCTAAATTAATATTCATATTCCTTCAAATATATTATGTATGGTGATTAATCGTCTATTTTTAATTATGAATTGACCCAAGATATTTTATAGTGTGAATTGTTACAAAATGGTTAAAAGTTTCTTGTTTATAGGATGTGGTGAGTTTACGAACCGCACTTGTGCCATCTGGGTATCGTTCGCGGAGAATACAGAGAATAAATGAAATAAAACGTCTTATTCCTTATGTCGTTGCTAGTTTCGTAAAATACAATACAGTTCATAACGCATTTGCCAGACAACAAGAGGTGCCGATATGTCGAAAGAAGCCTTTCCTCTGTCCAAGGTCTACGGTCTGCTTGAGCCCGGGCCGGTTGTTTTGGTCTCCACCGTCAGGGAGGGCCGAACGAACATTATGACCATGTCGTGGCACACCATGCTGGAGTTTGAACCGCCGCTTGTGGGTTGTGTGATCAGCAACGGGAACTTCACATTCGATAGTTTGCAAGCAACCAAGGAATGCGTAATCAACATTCCCACGGTGGCGCTGTCGAAAAAGGTTGTGGATTGTGGGAACAGCTCAGGACGAACGGTGGACAAGTTCAAGGCGTTTGGCCTTACGCCAGTGGCCGCCTTGTGTGTCGAGGCGCCGCTTATCGATGAATGTTATGCCAATCTTGAATGTAGGGTTGTTGATCAGACGATGGTCGCCAAATACAATTTTTTTGTCCTTGAGGTTGTTAACGCCTGGATCGATCCGCGACAGGAACATCCGCAAACGATGCATCATCTTGGTGACGGCTCTTTTATGGTTGCCGGCAAGACGATCCATCTGCCTTCCAAGATGAAATAACTATTCTAGCCATTCAATAATGCAGTTTCCCTTGTTATACCGACTAATACCCGCGCCCTAAACTTTTAATTTCTTTAAGTTCACCATTTTCGAAGCGAAGGTATTGTCGTAAGCGATTCGTACCGAAATTGTAAACCCACTCTTCTATTTGAATTTCTTCATACTGGTACAGGTCAAGCGTTCTATTTGGATGGTGTAAGGTACTGCCGACGACTTTAGTGCGCGTTTCAATGGATTCCGGTTCACCGCATCGAGCCAGCACATCACCTTTATAATCGCCCAACTGGACCAGCTCGCGTCCGCACCTGATTGCCGAGACAGCATTGAAGGACCATAAACTCAAAACCAAAAAACACAACGCGCTATTTTTCATTAAATGGGCCTCAAAGTAAGCCAATTACGGACTGAATTTAATTTGAAAATGTCGACGTAACTCCGGATGTATCGACTGTTTTAAAACGTCGCCAAATTTTACCCAGAAAATTATTAAAATCATCCAAATAGCTATAAGCCACTGGAATGACCAACAGGCTAAGAAACGTCGAGGTTACTAAGCCACCGAGTACCGCCACTGCCATCGGGCTGCGGAAGGATGAATCGGCATCGCCCATGCCTGTCGCAATCGGCAACATGCCTGCCCCCATGGCAATAGTGGTCATTACAATCGGACGTGCGCGTTTACGGCAGGCGTCCAACAGAGCATCTAGTCGCGACATGCCGTGATCGCGTCTGGCGACGATGGCATATTCGACCAGCAAGATGGAGTTTTTCGTGGCAATACCCATCAGCATGATCAGCCCGATCAACGACGGCATCGAAAACGCTTTGCCGGTCAATAACAAGGCTACAAAACCACCGCCAAAAGACAGCGGCAGCGCCGCCAAAATGGTGATCGGTTGCAGAAATTCTTTAAACAGCAGCACCAGCACAATAAATATACACAACACGCCGGTGAGCATCGCCAAGCCAAAGCTGGTGAACAGTTCCGTCATCATTTCGGCATCGCCAATATTGATTTGTTTTACCCCGGCGGGCAGGTTGCGAATGCTCGGCAGGTTTTGCACTGCCTTGGTCACATCGCCCAGCGGCAAGCCGGAAAGTTCCACTTCAAAATTGATATTGCGCGAACGGTCGTAACGATCGATGACCGCAGGGCCACTGGAAAGCTCCAGATTCGCTACCTGACTCACCATTACCGATCCCGAACCGGCTTTGCCTGATGGTACTGCGAGCCGTTCCAATACGGAAAGATCGCGTCGTCCATCTGCGGCAAGTTTCACTACGATAGGTACCTGACGCTGGGCGAGATTGAGCTTAGGCAAAGACCAATCGTAATCGCCTAGAGTGGCGATGCGTAGCGTTTCGGCGATAGCTGCGGTGGTCACGCCCAGATCGGCGGCACGGGCAAAATCGGTACGCACGGCAATTTCGGGCCTGACCAGTGCGGCGCTGGAAGCAATGCTGCCGAGCCCGGAAATGGTTCTGAGATCGTGTTCGACGTTACGGGCTGCCGTGCTTAAGGCTTGCGGGTCATCGCCGCTCAGCACCAAAACGTATTTTTCACCAGACCCGCCCAAGCCCACTTTGGTGCGTACACCGGGCAAACTTTGCAATGCTTGCCGGATGTTTTTTTCAATGGCTTGCTTATGCACGGGCCTGTCTTGACGATTAGCCAAGGTAATGGTCAAGGTGGCTTTACGTACTTCGCTAGTTTGAGAACCGGCAAAAGGATCGACGCCCGCGGAACCGCTGCCGATGGTAGTGTAAACCGACTTCACATAAGGCACATTGGCGACCAATTGGCGCGCCGCTTCTGCCGATGCCTTGGTTTGATCAAGACTGACACCGGGCGATAATTCCACGAACACCTGCGTTTGCGGATTGTCATCTGCCGGTATGAAGCCGGTGGGCAACAAAGGAATCAAAAATAAGGAGCCGATAAAAAACGCCGCTGCCGCCGCTATTGTCGTTAATCGATGATGCAAACACCAAGCTGCAAGCTTCATGTACGTTTGCATGATGCGACCTTCTGGGGGATCTGAAGGGCCGGTGTCTTTTAATAAGTAAGCCGCCATCATCGGCGTTAACATCCTCGCGACAACCAGCGAGGCCATTACTGCCAGCGCCGCTGTCCAGCCGAATTGTTTAAAGAAACGTCCGGCAATCCCGCTCATAAATGCCGTCGGCAGAAATACCGCCACCAACGCAAAAGTGGTGGCAATCACCGCCAGACCGATTTCATCTGCCGCTTCCATCGCTGCCTGATAAGGCGATTTACCCATCCGCAAATGGCGGACGATGTTCTCCACTTCGACGATGGCGTCATCCACCAAAATGCCCACCACCAGCGACAACGCTAACAAGGTGACGCCATTGAGCGAGAAGCCTAAATATTCCATACCCAAAAAGGCCGGAATTATTGACAACGGCAGTGCCACGGCGGAAACAAAGGTCGCCCGCCAATCCTTTAAAAACAGCCAGACCACCAGCACGGCCAGCAACCCGCCTTCATAGAGCATGGTCATGGAGCCCTGGAATTCTTCTCGTACCGGGGTGACAAAATTAAAGGCTTCAGTAAATTCAATATCCGGGTTGGCAATCTGTAATTCCGCCAAGGCTTTTTGTACACCTTCGCCTACCTCTACGTCGCTGGCGCCACGGCTACGCGTTACTTCAAAGCCCACCACCGGTTTGCCGTTGAGTAACGCCAAGGCTCGGGGCTCGGCGACTGTGTCAGTTACTGTGGCGACTTGGTCGAGACGAATGCGCCTGCCGTCAGCCAAAGATAATTGTAACGGCCGCATTTCTTCCACTGAGGTAACGTTGGCCAGCGTGCGCACCGGTTGTTCGCCGCTGCCCAGATTGGTGCGTCCGCCCGCGCCTTCTCGTTGTATTTCGCGCAATTGGCGAGAAATATCGGCAGCAGTTGCCCCTAACGATTGCAGCTTGACCGGGTCGAGGGCAATGGTCACTTCACGACTAACGCCGCCGACTCGGTTTACCGCGCCCACTCCGCGCACACTCAGCAAGCGCTTAGCAACGGTATCTTCTACAAACCAGGACAACGCTTCTTCATCGCGTTGGGGGGACGACACGGTCAGCGCCAAAATCGGCGCACTGGCTATATCCAGTTTGGTAACTACAGGATCACGCAAATCAGCAGGCAGGTCGGCGCGAACCTTGGCAACGGCGGAGCGCATATCGTCCACCGCTTCCTGCACAGGTTTTTCCAACCGGAATTCGGCGGTAATCGTCACGCTGCCGTCCTGCACTTTGGTGGTGATGTGCTTTAGGCCTTGTAGGGTGGCAATCGTATTTTCGATTTTACGCGCGACCTCAGTTTCCAGCTGGGCAGGTGACGCGCCGGGTAGGGATGCTGAGACGGTTACTGTCGGCAAGTCCAAATCCGGCATGTTTTGAATCTTCATTGATTTAAAACTGAGCAGCCCGCCAAAGCTCAGCAGCACAAACAGCATCAGCGCCGGAATGGGGTTACGGATACACCACGCGGAAACGTTCATGGCTGTACCACTTTAACGGTGTCGCCATCAGTCAAGAAAGAGGCGCCGCCGGTGACTAGCCGATCATCCGGACTCAATCCGGTAAGTATTTCCAAACTGTCATCAGTTCTTCGGCCCAATTGCACTTTGACTTGGGAGACTTTGGCCAAGTCGCCATTTTGCTCAGTTAATTTAAAGACATAGCTGAAGCCGTCGCGCAAAGACAGCGCAGTTTGGGGAATAATCAGACCGGTGCTAACGCCCATTTGGAATTCGCCATTAGCAAACATCCCGGCGCGTAAACTATGCCGGGCCGCTTCCGGTAAATCCACGTAAACCAAGCCATTACGGCTTTGCACGTCCAAGGTCGGTGCTAAAGCGCGAATTTTGCCTTTGATGCTGCCAACGTTAGGCACCATCACGTTGACCGCAATGCCGGGTTTAAGTTGCGCCATTTCGGCGGCGGTGACTTCACCGCGCCATTCCAGCCGATTTTGTCGGATCATGCGAAACAATTCCTGGCCCTTAGCGGTGACGGCACCTAATGTGGCGCTGCGAGAGGAAATAACGCCATCGTCGCTGGCTAAGACCCGGGTATATTTCAACCGCAATAATTGTGAATCTAACTGTGCTTTGGCCAGCTGCACCTTGGCTTGAGCGGTTTTTTGACCGGTCAGATATTGATTTACTTGCTGGCTGCTTAGCGCGCCGGATGCTGAGATCTGTTTAGCTCGATCGGCATTATCCCGCGCATCGGCCAGATTAGCTTCGGCTTCAGCCAGCACGGCTCGGCTTTGCGCGACATCGGCTAAGACGCTCTCATCAGAAAAAACCGCCAATACTTGGCCTTTCTTTACCGCTTCACCCACTTGTACATTGACCTCGGTCAAATGCAGATCGCTGACTTCAGCGCCAATAATGGCCTCCTGCCATGCCGCTATCGAACCATTGGCGGTCAGAGTTATCGGAATATCGTGCATAGCAGGCTGAATTACCGACACGCTGAGCGCAGGCTTGGGCGCTGAAGCAGTGTCCGCGGCGCCGGACTCGTTACCGCATCCGGCAATAACGCCAATGCCGGGCAATATAATTAAGGCGCTCAGGAAAGCGCCTATGTTTCCTTTTATCATGAGTTTCCTCCGGTGAAATCGACGGGATGATTTATGAATTGAGTGGGTTTCTCGGTGGCGCTGTTACTTGGGGTTTTAGATGCATCATCGCCGTCCCAACTACCGCCCGCGGCGCGATACAACGCAATCCAGGCGCTGACCTGTTCTTGTTCTATTTCCTTAACCGCTAATTCAGCCGTCAGCACATTGCGCCGAGCGGTTTCGGCATCGATTAAGTTGCCTAAGCCGGCTTGGTAAAGCGCTTGGGCCGCCAGAAAATTGGTTCGATAACCGGTGACTGCTTTACGGCCCTCGGGTAAACGTTGATTAGCGCTAGCCAAGCGCACCAAGGCGTCTTCCACTTCTTTGACGGCTGTGCGCACCTTGCTGCGAAACTTAATTTCGACAGATTGATATTGAGCGCGGGCCGCGTCTACATCTGCGGCCCGCTTACCGGCATCAAACAGCGGCAAGCTAAGCGTTGGTCCGATAGCCCAAGTTTCTGCGAGAAAAAACGCTGCTCCATTCATGTTTTGCAAGGTTGGCGTGATGTTGCCCGACAAGCTTAACTTCGGAAAGCGTTTGGCCTGTTCGACGCCGATTTTGGCGCTGGCTTCCGCAACATCACGCTCGGCGGCGGTCAGGTCGGGGCGTTGCAGCAATACATGTGCAGGCAGGGAATCAATTTTAAACGCGGGCGGGTTGGGCAATGTCGCCACCCGATCCGCGGGCTCGGTTAACAACTTACGCACTGCCGTTTCTTCCAGCGCCGTTAATGCGACCAAGCTTTTTATCGAGCGCTCACACTGCGCTTGTTGTCGTAGCAATATCCTATTGCCTTCGGCGGCGCTGGCATTGGCAAGCGCAACGTCGCCTGGGGCCCTAAATCCAGCCTGCCCGGCTATGTCTGCCAGTCGCGCTGATTCTCGACGTGATTCGGTATCAGCTCGGACTATGTCTACTTGTGACTCACAATAACGATAAGCCAAATAAGCATCGGCAACTTCCACCGCCACCGCGACGCGGGCATTGTGCCAAGAGGCATTTCTTGATTCCAGTTGGCTAAGCGCCGCTTCCTCTTGGCGCGCCAAGCCGCCGAACAGATCGATTTCCCAACTGGATTGCAGCCCAAATGGCACTTGGTTCCATACGAACGGCGCGCCTCCAAAGGAAGATGAGGAGCGTTTGGCGCCTGAACTGAAATCAATATTTGGCAATAAAGCCGCATCGGCACCGACCAGATTGGCTCTGGACTGTTCGATGAGTGCTCTGGCATCGGCAACCGAGGCGCTTGCTTGTTGCGCGGCTGCTAAAAAGCGATTTAACACCGGATCATTAAAGCGTTGCCACCAGCGACGAAGATTGTCAGGGTCGCCTTGATGAGCAACCGGAGTGGCATCGACTTCAGGCAGCGGCGCCTGCCACTTAGCCGCAGTCGGCAATGGCGCGACTTGGTAATCAGGGCCGACAGTGGTCAGTAAGCCGCCGGAGCCACAGGCTGACAACAATAAAGACAGGGTAATAGGACTTAATTTATGGCGCATGATGTGGCTCCTGAGTGCGACGCCGGGCTTCACCCTCGATCATCGACAAGGCATATCCGGCCAACCGTTCGGCTAATGTATCGATGGCTTTGGGTGCGTTTAACAACTGCGGCGCAATGACCGATGCAACATCTTGGCCGACATAAAAATGCACGGCCATACCAATAATTGCAAAAGCAAGGCGATGTACATCCATGTCAACGCGCTGCAAGCTAAGATGTTCTTTAAGCATAGAGACCAGCGCTTCATGTTGCGGTTTAATTTCGGCCTCGATTGCCTGTTGCCGAATTCCGGTCGGCTCGATCATTTCCCTAAAGTGCAATTTCATCACCAGCCTGATCTCTTCACCTTTTTTCAAAGGCTCAAGAAACTCGGTGAAAAACTTACCCAGCGCATCGGCTAGCGGCAGGGTTACATATTCTGTAATGTTGGTATGGCATTGTGTTTCGCCGATAGGCTCGTTGAATACGGCACGATAGAGCCCGGCCTTATCGCCAAAGTAATAGCGAATGGCGGATATATTAGCCCCCGCCGCATCGCAGATTTCTCTGGTGGTGGCTGCCTCAAAACCTTTTTCGGCAAATAGCCGTAATGCCGAGATGACAAGCCGGCCGCGCGCATCAAGTGTTTCTGTGTCGGTACTTAAGTTATTGACCATGCCGCCTCGGGGAATTGTTTACAAGAAATTAAATCAAACGATTGAATTAGACAATATCAATCAAACGATTGATTGTCAATTTGTGATGTTGTGATTTTCTTAGATCGGCAGCAATTCCATTAATTAGCGCAATCAACCAAGTTGTTTGTAAACTAGCAGCCGTAAAATGCATTTTCTTTCTCATCTGGAGATCGGTTCGTCATCCCAGCTTAATCATTACTTTATTTAGGGAACCCGCCATGCCATTCTTAAAACTCAGTACCAACGTTACTATTGAGCAAAGCCAATCCGAACAATTACTCAAGGAGCTTTCTCAATTACTTGCCAAAGAAACCGGTAAACCAGAACGTTATGTGATGGTGCAAGTGACTGGCGGCAAAGCCATGTTATTTGGCGGCAGCAATCAGCCGCTGGCGTATCTTGAATGTAAAAGCATAGGATTAACGGCGGCTCAAGCGAAGGTGCTATCAGCATCGTTAAGTAAGTTGTTAACGAGTGCGTTATCGTTAACTGCTGAGCGGATTTATATTGAATTCAGCAACTGCCCGGCTGAGTTCTGGGGCTGGAACGGTTCAACTTTCGGTTAATTTAAGCCGCTCGTTTAGTGTATATCTAACAAAAAGGCGACGTTAAATAGCGCCTTTTTTGTTTACAATGCCGCCTAACGTTAAAACTAGCCAGGAATTCTGATGACAAAACCGCGCTTATTGTCCTATTTGGTTAAACCAGTGTTGATAATTGGCGGCGCTGTACTTGTGTACGCCGGGGTGGGATTTTATGCCGCACCGGCACTATTAAAAGCAAAACTGCCGCAACTTGTTAAGGAGTCTATCGGCAGAGACGCTGCGGTTGCTGATATTCAGTTCAATCCCTTCAAATTGCAATTCAGTTTACAAGGCTTTGAACTTAAAGAGAGCAACAGCCAGCCGTTTGTCAGCTTCGACAAGTTTTATGTCGACCTTGATGCCGTCGAATCAGTCAAACAATCGGCCGTGGTGATTAACGATATTCAGCTGCAAAAGCCGTTTGTTCGACTGGCTCGGCAAGCGGACGGTAAGTTTAACTTTAGCGATCTGGTTAAAGCTGACACCGATCAACAACCCAGTGACAGCCAATCTTTTCCGGTCAGCGTCATCAAGCTGGCCATCGCTGAGGGCAAATTAAGCTGGGAAGATGTCAATCAAAAAGAAGACGTTATCCCGCTGAATTTCAATCTTGAAAATTTCAGTACACAACCGGAAAATTCCGCGAAATTGGCGCTGTCGTTAGCATTAAGTTCCGGCGGCAATCTGGAATGGCAAGGCTCGTTTGCACTCCAACCCTTGCAATCGGCGGGGCATCTTAAGTTAGACGGTGTAAAGCTGGCGCGAGTGATTACGCTGGCAGGGTTAACATTGCCTGCTGATATTCAAGGCTCTGAATTGATTGAAGCTGATTACCAACTGAGCCAGGTCGACAAAAATCTGCAACTGGTAATCAAGCAAAGCAATATTGAATTACGCGATGTGCAGGTGAGTATGGAGCAACCCGGCAAAATTTTGCTGAAAACGCCGTCCATTACGCTGCATGCTGACGCTGAAATTAACTTGGGTGAGGGTGAACCGGATGTTAGAGTCGGACAAGGCAAATTAACCTTACGAGACTTCCAGTTTTCAGAGCCCGGTGCCGGTAAACCGCTGGTGACAATTCCCACGCTGGCGCTAACTGGTCTAAGCGCGGATTTAAAAAAACACGATATTTTGCTTGATGCATTAACCGCAGACGGCGCTAATGCACAAGCTTGGCTCAATGCCGACGGCGTTAGCAACTACCAAGCGTTATTTGCAGGCAGCACGAGCCAGCCTCAAGCCGACAACGTCCAAGCCGCCGAACCGGCATCATCGCCATGGAACATCAAAGTCAACACCATTGCGTTAAGCAACTTTGGCCTGGACTTTACCGATAAAACACTGAAAAAACCGGTCGCGATGTCTGCCAAGCCGATCAACTTGCAGTTGAGCAATGTGAGCAATCAAGACGGCACGGCGATGCCTTTTCAGGTCAGTGTCGGCATTAATAACGGTGGTTTAATCAAATTGGATGGCAACACTACCTTACAACCCTTTGCCTTGCAGACAGCGGTGGCCGTTGACGGTATTGCGCTGGATAAATTTCAGCCGTATGTCGATAAATTCGCCCGGCTAGATATTATTTCCGGTAAGTTGGGCGTCACCGGCAAGCTCGCTCTTAAGCAGCAGGAAGACAAATTAGCGATCAACTTTACCGGTAACACCGGCATTGCCAAGTTGCTGACTCGAGATCAGCTTAAAAATAAAGACTTTGTTAAGTGGGACAACTTGACCCTGCAAGATGTTGATGTGGACGTGTTGGGCAATAGCTATAAGGCCAAAAAATTGCTCATCAACAAACCCTATGCACGGGTGGTGATTAGAAAAGATAAATCCAGTAACTTTTCGGATATTTTGCTGGAAGATAAACCAGCCCCCAAAAGCCCTAAAACCGTGAGCAAAGCGGCGGCTGGTCAGACAGCAAAGCCGCCTTCATTCAAGCTGGACTCATTGCAGATTGTCGATGGCGCGTCTGATTTTTCCGATTTATCGTTAATTTTACCGTTTGCTGCGCCCATTAAAAGTTTGGACGGCGGCGCGCAGAATTTTTCCTCGGAAAGAAATTCGCTCGTAAAGGTTGAATTAAAAGGCAATGCCTACGAACTTTCCCCCGTTAACGTCAAAGGCGAGATTAGCCCTTACCTGGGTGACTACAATGTCGAATTAAATTTTATCGGTATGCCCATGCCGTTGATTTCGCCCTACATGGTGCAATTTGCCGGATATAAAGTCGAAAAAGGCAAAATAACGCTCGGCTTGAAATATAACGTTAAGCAAGGGCTGTTGACTGCTTCCAACTCCATATTGATCGATCAATTTGAGTTGGGCGAAAAAGTCGACAACCCTGATGCCGCTAACCTGCCGTTGGAGCTGGCCGTGGCATTGATGAAAGACAGCGACGGCAAAATTAATTTGGATGTGCCGATCACCGGCAGCTTTGAAGATCCCCAATTCAGTATTTCTCATTTGGTAGTTGATGCCTTGGTGAATAGCATCAGCAAGATAATTACCTCACCCTTTCGGGCATTGGCGTCACTGGTTGGATCTGATGCCGATCTTAGCCAGATTGCTTTTGAATCAGGCAGTGCAGAGCTTAAACCTGAGCAACAAACCAAGCTGTCCGGCTTGGCAAAAGCATTGACTGAAAAACCGGAATTGTCGGTGGAAATCAAGGGCGCGGTATTTCAACAAGAAGATTGGCCGTCGATGCAGGATGATGCCTTGTACGATCAATTAAAAAACATCCGTAGTGCGGAAATCGCTAAAGAAGGCGGTAGAAAAATCCGCCCGGAATACGTCGAGATAAGCGACGAAGATTATCGGCGCTTAATGATCGCGCAATTTATGGAAAAGTTTCCGAATCTGGCTAAAAAACCACTATTCGGCGATACCCCGAAATTACTAATCCCATCGAAGGATGATTTTTATGCGGTCGCCAAACAAAAGTTATCCGAATTAATTCCACCCGAACCGCAACGGCTGAAAAACCTGGCATCGGAACGGGCGCAAGTCATCGCTAAATATCTGGTGCAAAAAGGCGGTATCGCTAATGATCGGGTGTTTACGCTTGATACGGTGATTGACCCGCCCCGCGAAAATAATGAGCTGAGCTGCATGTTGTCGTTGAAGGTGCAGTAATTTTATTAATGCCAGTTTTGCAGGGAGCATAGATAGTCAATTTGGTAGGAGCGGGCCTTGCCCGCGAATGAATATCGTCAACACCAAGAATTGTTATCATCATGTTATACCAATCCCAATAAGTTTTTAATTAAAGCCTAGGAATTCAATGTCATTAAGTTAAGCCGTTCGTGGTGAGCTTGTCGAACCATGAACGGATTAACCTTTCACCCTTCGACAGGCTCAGGGCGAACGGTTAATCCTTAACGTTGAGCTAGCCTTCAATAATCTAAGAAACAATAAGATATGAATTTATTGGGATTGGTATTAGATCAGTTATCGCGGGCAAGGCCCGCTCCTACAACCAGATAATAGATAAATCACGGCGCCGAAATTTCCGAATCAGTCAGATAACAACCCGGATCTTCAGCCCAATAATTACCCGTAGTTTGTGCCGCTCGAACACGGGTATTGCCGTTGCAAATGTGCTGGTAATAACACGTGCCGCAGCGGCCTTCCAATGGCCTTGGATTTTGCTTGAGCCCTGCCATTAGCGGATCGGATATATCCATCCATATTTCCGAAAACGGTCGGTCTTTGACGTTACCTAAGTTGTAATGCCACCAGAAAGTATCCGGATGCACGTTGCCCAAGTTATCTATATTGGCGACATTCACCCCCGAGGCATTACCGCCCCATTGTTCCAGTTTGGCTCTGATGTGTTCGACTTTATCGGGGAAATGTTTACTTACCCAATGCAGGAAATACACGGCATCAGCATCGTTGTTGCCGGTGACAAACTCCCGGTCTTTACCGGCTTTAAGCCATTCATAGCAAGATTCGAACATTAAATCCATGGCATCGCGGGTCATTGCAAAATGGGCATCATCTTTGCGATTTTTATTGCCGCGGCCACCGTAATTCAAATGCGATAGATAAAATTTGTCGATGTCGTTATCGTCCATCAATTGCAACAACGCAGGAAAATCTTTGGCGTTATCTTGCGTCAGCGTAAAGCGAATGCCGACTTTAATGCCTTTATCCAGGCATAAATGCACGCCACGCAAGGCCTCATCAAACGAGCCTTTTACCCGCCGGAATTCATCGTGGGTATCTTTAATGCCATCCAAACTAACACCAATGTACTGATAATCAATGGCGGCAATTTCATCGATATTGTCTTTGGATATTTTGGTGCCGTTGCTGGATAGCGCCACGTAAAAGCCCATATCCTTGGCGCGGCGGGAAATGTTGAAAATGTCCGGATGCAGCAACGGCTCGCCGCCGGACAAAATCAGCACCGGCACTTTAAAGGCCTTTAAATCATCCATCACCGTGTAAATTTCCGGCGTAGTCAATTCGCCGGGGAAGTCTTTATCTGCTGAAGTGGTATAGCAATGCTTGCAGGTAAGGTTGCAGCGGCGAATCAAATTCCAAATCACCACCGGCGCCGCAGGTTTACGTGCCGGTTTGATCGGGGTTGGCGCGATAAGTTCGCGCATGTATTGGCTGAGTCGAAACATGAGATTAACTGATTAGGGGTGGGTAAAAGCCGATATTGGTTGATATATTTTCAACAAGTATCGACAGGCTATCATTATCTAAAATGCTATGCACGACAATCAGCTTAATTTGTCCGGCGGATTATTATAAGGAACAACCAGGAGCGATTGCAGTGGCTATGCATGCTAAAATTTGCCCCGATGTTTTATCGCAAATATCTGACTCTCAGAGAGATTCAGGCAGGTTTCGAGCAGCACCCCTCTAAAAATGCCACGTGTGTCACGTAATTACTGACAGCATGTAAGCAAAAGCTTAGGCTGCGTCACAAATTTCCCTACGATTTAAACCATACTTTGCCCAACAAAAAACCAAGTTGGGAATTATTAAAATGAAAACTAAAAACATATTCGTCGCATCATTATTGGCTGCTGTCATGCTGCCTATTGGTGCAAATGCTAAGAATCCAGTTCCTGATTTATTTGATGATGTCGGCATTCAACAAATCAAAAAAGCCTTGCCGAAAAAAGCCATCAGAAACCGAGCTGTTAATA
>JAUYMX010000434.1 GCA_030699345.1 Methylococcaceae bacterium | reverse complement strand
TTTGGCTCTTAAAACAAACCATCAATACTCTCAACCTCGTCAGAGTTGAGTAGTTTGTCGACATCTAACAACATAATCATGCTTTGTTTATATACATGCATACCTTGCATGTAGCGGGTGTCGATTTGGGTACCAAAATTGGGGGTTTTTTTAATGTCCTCCAGGTCTATGTCTAATACATCTGACACCGCATCCGCGACTACACCAATTACAAATTGTCCGGCGCTGTGCTTGACACTGAGCACAATAACTACCGTTTTTTGGCTGTATTCGGCACTTTCCAAACCAAAACGTTCACGTAAATCAACAATGGGAACCACCGCGCCACGCAGATTCAATACGCCTTTAACGAAATATGGCGTGTTTGGAATCACCCGCACCGGCGCCCACCCTCTTAGTTCCTGCACTTTCAATATGTCCACGCCGTAGGCTTCGCCAGCAAGCTGAAAAGTCAGGAATTGTTTTTGTTGTCTTGTATCAGTTGTCATTGTTTAGCGTCCTGTCAGTATCGTAGGGTGTTGGTGTTTAGGCGGCGCTTTCTACCCACCCTACTCGATTCAATATCAAAACTCTTCCCATTCGCTGTTATCGACTTTAGGCTTACTGGCAGCAGCTGGCTTGGGGGCTGGCGCACTGCTGCGCGTCGGCGCTCTGACAGAGCCCCCTTGTCCTTTAACTTTGAAAAAATTAATCAATTTGGTCATGTTGCCGGATTGCTCGCTCATTGCCATGGCACTGGCTGCCGCTTGTTCGGCTAAGGCGGCGTTTTGTTGCGTAATATCATCCATTTGCGCAACGGCCAGATTCACTTGATCAATACCCGCCGTTTGTTCAGCACTGGCGCCCGCTATATGTGCCACCAGATCGCCCACCCTGGCGACACTTTCGACAATTTCATTTAGCGCTGCGCCGGTTTCATTAACAAATGAGGTACCTGCGCGCACTTTTTGCACGCTGTTTTGAATTAGCTCATTACTTTGCTTGGCGGCATCGGCACTCCGTTGTGCCAAGTTGCGCACTTCTGTCGCCACTACGGAAAAGCCTCGTCCTTGCTCACCCGCTCTGGCAGCTTCTACTGAAGCGTTCAATGCCAACAGATTGGTCTGGAAAGCGATTTCATCAATCACGCTAATGATTTCGGCAATTCTGTTGCTGCTTTCGTTGATTTCCTGCATCGCAGCAATGGCGGATTTAACCACGTCACCGCCTTTTTCGGCCAGTTGTCGGGCAGAATCAACCACCTGATTGGCCTGTTGAGTGTTCTCGGCATTGTGTTTTACTGTGCTAGCCAACTCTTCCATACTGGCAGCAGTTTCCTCAAGGCTGGCGGCTTGTTGCTCAACACGGTGTGATAAGTTGTTGTTACCACTGGCCATTTCTTGCGCAGAACTGTCTATAAAGATTGCGGCATCGCGTATTTGCTGCACGAACTCACTCAGCTTCGCGGTAGTATCATTGATATTATTTTTACACTCGGCGTACACGCCTTGATATTCATTGGTAATGGCGCTGGTCATATCACCTGCGGCCATCGCCTCCATAACCCGGTTAATATCGCTGAAAGCAGTTTCTATAGTGTCGGTGAGATCATTCATACTTTCAGACACTACTTGAGTAAATCCATGTTTACCTACCAAACTTATTCGATGACTTAGATCGCCTTCTTTAACGCTTTGTACTAGATGTTCTATTTCCCGCTCAATTCGCACATCCTGAGTTCTATCCATCCATTCCGCAACAAAACCAAGCAGCTCACCGTTATCATTCATTACCGGGTTAACAATGACACGCATGATATGACCGGCAATTTCCACTTCGGATGTCACTTTTTGAGTCAAATTCTTCAACATATTTCGCTGATGACCAGGATTCTTATGAAATAGATCGATATTGGCCCCTAAAAGCCTATCTGCATTGAATCCTGGGAATGCACTCTGAAAATCACTTTCGGCATTCTTAAACAACTGTACTGCCGAGCGATTGATAAAAATAATATTAAGATTGGTATCCGCCAATAACACACTAGACTGCACATTCTCCAGGCCACGAATAATACGTAAAGCCTCGGCTGCGGATTGTTGAGTTTGAGCAATGTCAACGCCCAACTTAACTTCAGTAGCGTACAAAGCACGGAAGAAATCACCGATCAGGTCTTTGCGTTTAATATCTAAAGGACTGCCAAACTTACCTTCGCTAAGGCGATACATAGCATGAATGGATTTTTCAATTGAAACGCCTACTGTTTTAACAAAGCTCCATAGAGTTACCGATGCTAACAGTGCTGACAGCAAGGCACCTGCCAGTAATCCGTATTGTCCAGTCAGCACTAGCTGATAAATTAAGAATATTATTGGAGCAAGAAATCCAGCCAGCATTAAAAACATTTTGCCGTTAAAAGGCATCTGTCTAATGTTTTTAACTACTGCTGATAATCCCTTCGGATTTATTGAGGCTTTTTTATTTTTAATGTCTCGATATAAACGTTCAGCTGCTTCAATATCTTTTGGTTTAGGCACATGCCGAACAGATAGATATTCATGGACTTGAGCGTTTTTAAAAACCGGCATGGCATTGGCATTGACCCAATAATAATCACCGCTTTTAGCGCGATTTTTAACCATGCCATGCCATGGATTGCCTTTTTGCAAGGTGGCCCACATATCTTCAAAGGCTTCTGGCGGCATATCCGGATGGCGCACGATATTGTGATTGGCGCCAATCAATTCTTCGCGGGTAAATCCGCTTATCTGTACAAAGGCATCATTAGCAAAGGTTATATTGCCTTTTAAGTCGGTTCGCGTCACCAACACCGAGCCTGGACGCATCGGGGCTTCTTTATCGGTAACTGGCATATTTATTTTCATCGTCTTACCTCATACACTCTGACAGCTGCATATAAAATGTTAATTTTCATCTGAACCTAGGTCTTCCAGTTTTAATAATTTGTCTACATCCAGCAGCATTACCATGCGCTCGTTAACGGACACCAAGCCATTGATAAATTCGTTGCTCACTTTGGTTCCAAAATCAGGTGCGTTCTGAATTTCAGTTTTATCGACATTAATAACATCCGAAACTGAATCAACAACGACTCCCATAATCCGGGTTTTATTACCGTCGCCTGCTTGAAGTACTACCACGACTGTTAATGGTGTGTATTCAACCCGACTAAAATTAAAGCGTTCGCGTAAGTCAATAATAGGCACAATGGCACCACGTAAATTAACCACACCTTTTTCGTAACTAGGTACATTGGGAATTCTCGATACCGGCTCCCAACTGCGTATTTCCTGAACCCTGAGAATATCTACACCATATTCTTCGTTACCCAGTGCAAAGCTTAAGTATTGAACAGCATTGCCTAAACTTTTGTTGTAGCTAGACTGTTCGCTTTCTTTATTTGGGGATTCTTCTGCCATGCTTGTTTCCTTAATTCTCGTAGAGTGGCGCCAAAAGTAGGCGCTTTAGGCGGCGCTGTTATGGCGCGCCTTGTTAAACGGTGGGCAATAACAGCGCTTGCCCACCTTACCTCCTCTTATCGAACTGATAGCCGCACTAGGCCAGGTACATCAAGAATTAATGCCACCGAGCCATCGCCTAATATGGTCGCGCCAGATACACCTTCCACTCGACGATAATTGGCTTCTAGTGATTTGATGACCACCTGCTGCTGACCTAATAATTCATCAACAAGAAAGCCACATAGCGCACCTTGCCCTTCGACCACCACAATCACACCTTCGGTGGACTTTGGT
>JAUYMX010000432.1 GCA_030699345.1 Methylococcaceae bacterium | reverse complement strand
GATTTGAGTCCACGCCCTAATTCTTGCATGGCTGAAATCAGGTTCGGGTCGTTAATCAGGTCGCTCATTTTCTCTCCTTGGGGGCGCCGTATTTTACGGCTTTGAAAATAAGCGGTTACACGGATTTATTTACACCCTCGCGCGAAGTGCATCATCGCATTAAGAACAACTTACAAGGCATCACCGGCATACTTCGGCAGTTTGCGCAGACTCACCCCGAGACATCCGATCCGATTACTCAGGCTATCAGTCAAGTTCAAAGCATCTCAATCATCCACGGTTTGCAAGGCCAGGCAGTCGCCGCATCGGTACGGGCATGCGAGTTGACAGCTTCCATTGCAGCTGGCATCGAAGCACTTTGGCAGCAAGCCATTAGTATTGATATTCCAGATGACTGGACGCCGTGCATTATTACCGAATCCGAAACTGTGCCATTGGCGCTGATTCTGAACGAACTGATCTCAAATGCTGTCAAACATGGCGGGGCGAATGGGCAAGTCAAGGTTACCCTGAGACTCGAGCTCAACCCTTGCTCGATAAGGCTGACCATAAAAAATAATGGCTTAATACCAACCGGCTTTGGATGTAAAAATACCACTGGCTTTTGCACCGGCCTGCAATTAGCCTCGTCACTATTGCCCCAAACCGGTGCCCGGCTATCTTGGCAGCAACATGAACACACTGTCCTCACTTTACTGGAGCTAGACCCTCCGATCATCCAACTAGAACAACTAACGACATTTAATACTCATGAACACTAAGTCCAAAAATAAAATTTTATTAGTAGACGACGATCGCCTGGTCCTGTCCACACTCGCCTTAGGCCTTAACGCAGCCGGTTATAACGTCAATACGGCTGAATCTGTCGATGATGCGGAAGCCACATTGGCAAGTGGTGATCGACCTGATTTGGTCATACTGGATGTCAATATGCCCGGAAAAAATGGCTTGGAACTAGCGGAACGACTGCGTTCTTTTGACTATATTCCATTTATGCTGCTCACCGCCTACAGTGATCAAAAAATTGTCGACCATGCTGCCAACTTGGGCGCGCTCGGCTATTTGGTAAAACCTGTCGATTTTCCGCACTTAATACCGGCCATTGAAGCTGCCCTGGCCCAAGCCGCAGAGCTACGTGGCTTAAGATCTTTCACCCAACAACTACAAACTGCACTTGATGGTGAACGAGACATCAGCATTGCCATCGGTATCATCATGGTGCAATACCGGCTAAGCCGCAAAGCCGCTTTTGACTCATTACGCAACGCCGCACGCAGTCAGCGCCGCAAATTAGCAGAAGTAGCCGGAGATATTATCTGTGCGCGTGAAACTCTAAATCTTAGTGATCAATAAGCTATTTTTGTAAACGCTGCTTGAGCGTAGTTGAAAGGATCATCATCGGTATTTAAAGAGTCCAATTATGCTGCTTTTGTCGAAATACCTGTTTTTTTCACAAGGTAAAAACCTCCCAAATATCCTTGCAAAATGTAAGACTTAGACTACTTTTATTTTCATATTTTCGGCTTCGAATTATAAAGGCCCCGACCCCGCCTGTAACACTAACCGTTATGACTTAACGTTGACGGTTAATACAAAAATACTTACTAGGCAGGTGTTATTCATGTTTAAAAAGCTTGTAGTTAGCGTCACTCCCCAACCATTCCAAATTCTAACGTTGCGGCCAGATAATATGACGCAAGTGCCTAGCCTCCTTGCTTTTGGTGGCATCAGTCAAATACCCGCCGTGCAACGCTTAATGAACCTACAGCCGGTTTTGTTTATTTCTCGCATGCCGACAATTCATCATGTTTTTTAAGCAGGCTTGAACACTCGCCGCATTCAATAACATTATTCACTTAGAGCAAGAACATGACTAATAAAGACACTGACGATTTTGCTGCATTCAACTTTGATTTTTCCGATCAATTTAAAATAAACCGCCGTATTGGCGTTCGTTATCCAACACCATCATTGACAGTAACTCTACGAAAAAACAATTTGCTGAGCTTTGGTGGTGAATTTACCGGCAAATTAACAGACATAAGCGCAAAAGGTGCGTTGATTTTTTGCGCTGAATCATTGCAAGAAAATACTAAGTTGGCATTAAAAATTATATTTGCCGATGGCACCTTGTTTAATGTGAAAGGAAAAGTAGTACGAGAAAAGTCCGCCTCCCTGTACGGAGTCAAGTTTGATAATTACAACAAAGACTTGGATGACTATTTATTTCATGCATTTGGGGAATCAATCGTCAAATAAAACTGCAAGATTCCTATTGAGCACAAAAAAGCCCGCCTTGGCATAATGCCAAGGCGGGCTTTTTTTGCATTACAGCACCTTACGACTTAGTAAGCTTGTCGAGCAACACAGCAACTGAGCCTATTGCACGATCAACCCTTTAGCTTCATTCTTGAGAGCTATCGCCTTTAGCAACAATACCTTGCGTTGATTTGCAAAAGTAAAACCGCGCATGGCCGCATTTTCATATTCCACAGCCTGCTTCAATTTTTCCAATGCTTTTGGATAAGGATTGATAACTGCTTCGGTAAGCACCCGCACCGCGTCATTGGTGTCAGCCAGCGCCAGCCTGATAGCTTCTTTACTGGACTCGCCATTTAAACCAATAGCTCGTTGATCCAACTGATTGGAACTACGAATATTCTCCAAGGTATTGATAGACCGCAAGAACAACGCCACCGCAATAACTTGTGAAGAATCAAGCTTGCCTTGACGATTAACGCCACTGGATGTGAACGCACCAGGTGAGCTATTAAACGCATCAGAGCTGTAATAAGACACGGTTTCTTCTAACGTAGTAACACTGTTGTTGTGGAAGAACGGCGCAGTATCGGCCGCTTCAATCAGCGATGGCGTATTGAAACGATTCAAGCGCGTATTTGCAGCCGGACGCAAGCCAACTGGATTTTTGCTTGGAACCAAGCTGCCATCGCTGTAGCAAGTTTGATTGAATTGAGGACCGCAATCGGTTTGCTCCAGCTGACCAAAACCGCCATCGTAAGCAATGGTGGGATCGGCTAGATGATGAAGCTGATCACGCATCCGTTCAACACCGGTATCACGAGTAGGATTACCACCCGTTGAAGAACTGATCGCCCCGGCATTGGAGTGGCAGCCATTGCAGTTGCCGGTGGTACCAAAAAGGACTTGCCCATTAACGACCGGATTTTCTTTGGTGTTAAACAACAATAAGCCTTGTTGTACCAACGGTGACTTAAAAGTCATCGCCGCTAGATTAATTTCAGAGCTGCGTCCCAATGACAACATATAAGCTTCTAAGGCATCTAATTCATGTTCAGTAGGCAATCTAAAATCTATGCCTTCATCGCGAGCCAAGGTTTTTGGCAAATGCTGTTTAATCGCACCTTTGGCAAAGTCTCTGAGCGCACCACCGTCAGGCGCACCATCACCCGACCAACCGATGGCCTGAGGCGGGGTACCGAATGCATCATTAAGACCGTTAACATAATTTTCATCTTGAACAAACTCACCCTTTGAAAAAGCTAAGCCTGTCAACGGATTGATTCCAGGATTATTTACCTTCTCGAATTTTAGCGAATTCGCCAAACCTAATAAATGCGAAGCACTGCGTAATACCGGCGGTCTGTCAAAACCGTCGACATTAGCCACGAATAAGCCAAATTGACGGAGCAAATTCGCATTTTCCAGCTCAGCCAACTGAGGGTTAGTTTCCGCGACAAATAACGGATCAGTTTTCGGCAATTTAGCAATGTAGTTAGGATCAATGGTGTGATTGTCATCTGGTCGATGGCAAGTGGCACATGTACGACCATTGCCGCCAAAGGTTTCTTTGGTAAACAGTAGTTCACCTTCAGCTATCAACTGTGTAAGTTGTTCGGGTGAAGCCGCTGCCGAACTGGCCACAGCAGCCTGGGCCATTTTCGGCAATAAAAATTCAAACGGTGCAACGGGCTTGCTTGTCTCTGCACCTGCTGAACCGATGCTCGCAACCGGAAAAAAATGATCGTTATAGTAAATCCGTTGCAGTAAACCCGGCGATCCGAACAACAATCCGCCTGTTGCGGGCGTTTCTCCCGCCTTGGCAACCGCTACAGCGTCTAAGGTAAACCCGGCTAATTGCTCGGGATTAAGGTTGGCAGTCAGTACGCGCTTGTCGCCTATCGCAGACAAAGCGCCGATACGAACTGCTTTATTGGCTGACTGTTCGGCATGGTTGTCCAGTAGCCAAACGTCATAATTATCTTTAGCGGTTAAGCCGTTAACGGCTACCTGCAAATGACCATCAAACAAATTGAGCGCCGCTTGTCCGGTGGCCGTGGTTAGTTCTTTGGATAAAGCTTTGGAATGATTTAAGCCAATACGAACGACTTCAGCGCCGCCCCGGCTCTCATAACTGCTTTTCCAACGGTTATATACTGCGCTCAAGGCTTCTGGATCGCCATGCCCCGTAAAAGGCACGTCGGGCTGCGGTGACAGGGTAGCCGCTAATGCTGTTATCGCTGCCAAAGCCAGAGGTATCGTAACGCGTTTTTTCATACTGTATTTCATAACTAATCGCTCTAGTTAACTGTTATTAATGCCCTGCTTATACTCTCCAACTTACTGGAGCCGCCGCCAACTGCCATTCACTCAGCCCGGTTTCGCAAAACATCTACCAAATAAAGAACAATCCTATTCTCTATGTGGTTATTAACTGCAATTAGTAGACCAATTACTTACAAAAACGTCTAGGCCTTTATTTTCCTGCATCTAGCTAAGTAAAATGGCTAAATATATTTCCAGACAACACTTAACTTTTAATTTAACTATGTTATTTAACACACCTAATACGGCCATATGCCTTAGAAAAATCCCCAGCTTCCCAGTCATCTATTCATTTACAATCGAAACATTACTTACTCGCCAAACATAATGCGGCGAACTGACCACGGTTGATAAAAACACGCTAAGTAATTAAGTCTAAGCATCTCTGCATAGCTGACGTTATTGCTTAATAATTACGAACATTTCATTGGATGTTAGAATGCAAAGATCTAGTAAAACTTAAGCTTTATGGGCAGCATCTGTTTTGAATCCCCAGACTGTCTAACATCCTTAAAATCCATCTCAAAGAGGACACTATGCGGAATTTGAAGTTATTACCCGCGCTAATCGCCGCGACACTCGTTATTGCTGTCATTGTATTTGCTGCGTTTCATTTCATTTTTCTCGATCTGTTTGTGGATTTATGGTGGTACCAATCGCTCAAACTTGAGTTCTATTTTTGGCTGCGACTGCTCTATAAATTCTTTTTTTCCGGGATTGTCACGCTGGCTTTTTTTGCCATTTTCTTTTTCCATTTCTGGATAGCCTCTCGTTATCTTGGCTTAAATCCGCGCGAAGACATTGTTAATAGCTGTGAGAAAAACCGGCGCTTTCAGCAGTTTGCTGATTTATTTATGTATAGCTCGGCAAAAATCTATACGCCCATTTCCCTGCTGCTAGCAATATTTATCGCTATCCCTTTTTACAACCAATGGGAATCGACCTTATTGTATTTTTTTGGTAGCGCCTCAGGCGTTACCGAAACTGTCTATGGTAACGACATCAGCTTCTATTTGATGTCTTACCCAACCTATATATTGGTGCAAAAAGAGCTATTAACGGCCGCGATACTGGTATTTATCAATGTCGGCATTCTGTACTGGGTAGAACACATATTCGTACCGGAGCAAAGTAAAGAGTTCCCATTAGGCGCCAAAGTCCATTTAACTATTTTGCTCGGTTTTGTTGTTGGTTTTGTCATTTGGGGCTTCATGCTCGACCGCTTTACCCTGTTATATAACAGCTCCCATGAGCCGGTATTTTATGGCCCGGGCTTTGTGGAAATCCGCTATCAGTTGCCACTTATCTGGCTAGGAATTATCTCGTTTTTGACAACGGCAATTACCGCTGTACTGTTTATTTTTTCTGAAAAACACCGCGTTAAAGCGCCTTTTATTATTTCCATCGTCGCTTTTCTGGGTGTTATCGGACTGCAAAATGTGCAATTTATTCCAAATATTATTCAAAAATATATTGTTAATCCCAATCCGGTGAAAACCGAAAGATTTTTTATTAAGCACAATATCGACTCTACTCTGGCGGCTTATGATTTAAAGACCATCAAAACCATCGACTTAAGCATAAAGCTTGATGCAACCCAGGATATTGAAAAATGGAGCACGCAAAAGCATTTTGAGAACATCCCGGTATGGGATAGGGAGTTTTTGCTGGATAGCTACAAACAATTGCAAGAAATCAGACCGTACTACAAAATTTTAACCGTCGATGAAGACCGGTATTTCATTCGTGACCATCTTCAACAAGTTAACTTAGCGGCTAGGGAAATGAATATCTCAAAGCTGCCACCGGAAGCGCAAAACTGGGAAAACACCCATTTACGCTACACCCATGGATATGGCGCGGTCATGTCGCCTGCGGCTCAGGATGCCGATAAGCCTTTGGACTGGTATTTACGCGATTTAAATCTGTCTTCAGGTGTCGGCTTTAGCGTTAAAAACCCCGACATCTATTACGGCGAAGAAAACTATGATTATGCAATAGTACCTAACAAACTCAACATAGTGGGTATCGCCCGCGGTGAAGTTGACGTAGATTCACCTTACCATGGCGAAGGCGGCATTCCGATTCCGTCGTTTTTTAGAAAAGCTTTATTTTCCCTTTACTTTAAAGACGAGAAAATATTCTTTTCACCTAATATCACCACTGAAAGCAAAGTAAAGTTACGACGTAATATCGTTGAACGCGTTGGCATTTTAACGCCATTTTTGCATCTGGATAAAGACCCTTATCTGGTAGTTACCGCAGATCGGTTCTACTGGATAATGGATGCGTACACCTTGTCTGACAAATATCCAGTCGCCAAACCTGCCGGCGAGGATTTCCTGGTAACACATAAAGATTTTAACTATATCCGCAACTCGGTCAAAGTCGTGGTTGATGCCTTAGATGGTGATGTTGATTTCTACATTTCAGATCCGTCAGACTCACTCATTCAAGCTTATAGCAATGCCTATCCTGGATTGTTCAAAAATTTGGATGAAATGCCTAGTGAGCTGCGAGAACATTTGCGCTATCCACGCGAGTTGCAAACCATGCAGATGAAAGTGTTTGCGAAATATCACCAACAAGACCCGGCCTTATTCTACGAGCAGGCGGAAACCTGGCAATTCGCCCATGTTCGCGATAAACCAGTGTTGCCGTACTATCAAACAATGGATTTTGGTAACTGCAATAAAAAAGAGGAATTTGTACTAATCAATCCGATGACACCGATCAATAGAAACAATCTCAGCATGATCGGCGTGGCCAGCACCTTTGACCAAACGAACTGCACTCAGGATTTCAAACCCAGCGTCACCGTGTATAAATTCGGTAAAGAAGTGCAAGTCAATGGACCTGCGCAGGTCGAAGCCTTAATCAATCAGAATCCGGAAATTTCTGCGCAATTTTCATTATGGGGCCAATACGGTTCAAGTATTGAAATGGGCCGCATGATTATCCTGCCCATGGGTAACACCGTGCTTTACGTGCAACCGGTTTATATGATGTCCACCAAAAATAAAATCCCGGAGCTGGCGCGAGTAATCGTGTCTATCGGCAATGAAGTAGTGATGGATAAAACCTTGTGGTCTGCATTTAAACGCTTGAAGGATATTTACTTGAAAAATGCACCCGGCAATGGCGGATCCAGCGTTATTAAAAATGTTTTGGAGCCGATGAAAAACTAATTTATCCGGCAGAATCGGACTGATGCGCAATAACCATCAGTCCGATTTTTTAACCCAGCTCACCTATTCACCCTGAAAAATCCACATAATCCCTTTGTCCATACAACTGAATTGCTCTTTATATGGCAAAAGATTCCCCCACTAAGCTAGAATCCCTCTCGCAACGTTTAGTTGCACATAACTATAACAATACTTGAGGGGATAATAATGAGCGAAACCTTATTCGACAAACTGGGCGGTGAAGAGGCTGTCAATGTTGCTGTGGATATTTTCTATCGTAAAGTGCTGTCTGATCACCGCATTTATCGATTTTTTGATAATACCAACATGGAAGAACAAGCCGTCAAGCAAAAAGCTTTTTTAACCATGGCATTTGGCGGTCCCAATAACTACACAGGCGCAGATATGCGCACCGCCCATGCTCGATTGGTAAAATTGGGTCTGGATAACAGCCATTTTGATGCCGTAATGGAACATTTACGGGCAACATTGGAAGAACTCAACGTCCCAGAAGAACTCATCGCTGAAGTCGCTGCGATTGCCGAAGGCGCTCGTAACGATGTGTTAGGTAAATAAGTGCTTAGATCGGGGCATGTAAATGCCCCGATCTATTTATTTCAAACCAGTTTTTTCAATCGATATAACGCCGAAATATCCTCATCGCCATAACCTTGCGCCATCAGCTGTTCATAATCATTCAATGTCATATCGATGATGGTCGATAATGCGCCGGTTTGCGCGGCCATGCGTTGGCAGATTTTTAAATCTTTGTGGTGTAACGCCAGTTTAAAACCGGGCGCAAACACACCTTTGGTCATTGTCGGCCCACGATGTTGCAGAAACCAGTTTCCCGACGCGCCGCCTGAAATGACATCAATCACTTTATCTAACGGTAATTGTTGAGCAGCGGCAAAAGCCAACGCCTCAGTGACCGCCTGATTAATACCCGCACCAATGATTTGATTAACCGCTTTAGTCGCCTGACCGGCACCGCTCGGCCCCATATAGACAATACGTGAAGCCATTGCTGCCAAAACTGGACGGGCTTGCGCCAGTGCCTGTTCGTCACCACCCACCATCATTGCCAACGTACCGTTTTTAGCACCTTCCACGCCACCGGATACCGGCGCATCAAGGAATGCGACCTGTTTTTCAGCAAGTTTTGCGCTAGCCTGTTGCGCCGTTGCACTGCTCACGGTCGACATATCGACCACTATTGTTCCAGGCCTTACCGTATCGCTAATGCCATCAATCACCGCCAATACATCCTGGTCGGCTGAGACACACAGCAATACCACATCAACCTCGGCGGCCAGCACTTGAGGAGTCGGATAAGCAATAACACCCAGCTCATCCGCCAGTTCCTGAGATTTAGATTGAGTTCGGTTGTAAACACCCGTTAACAATTCGGCCTTGGCAACATTCCTTGCCATTCCTACGCCCATGGCACCTAAGCCAATCAAACCGACTTTCATCGTTTATATCTCCAAATAGGTATACGCCGTTAACCCGGCAATTAACTCCTGCTCAAATAATTGCCGTTGTTGCGGATCAATATCAGCGTTAGCCAGTTTGGCTCGATAGGCGGTTTTCAAATCTTCGCCGCTGATATGCACATAATCCAGTAAATCCGACACATGTTCGCCTTCTTGCAGGTCATAAAAATGATAACCCTGCCCGTCGAGTTCGATGTTAATGGCGTGGGTGTCGCCAAATAAATTGTGCATATCGCCGAGAATTTCCTGATAAGCACCGAGCATAAAAAAGCCGATCAAATAAGACTGTTCGTCATTGATGCTATGCACAGGCAGTGTGTTTTCAATATTTTGACCATCAATGTAATGATCAATACGGCCATCGGAATCACAGGTTAAATCCTGAATCACCGCGCGACGCGTCGGCTGCTCCTGCAAACGATGAATGGGCATGATCGGAAATATCTGGTCAATCCCCCAAACATCCGGCAAGGACTGGAACATGGAGAAATTACAAAAGACTTTATCAGCCAGCTTTTCGTTCAACTCCTGCAATATCGTCGCTTCGCTTTGATTACTAGGATTAAGGTCGTTTTTTATCTGCTGGCAAATCAGCGCATAGGTATTTTCCGCTTTAGCCAGACCCACCAAATTCAATTTGTCCTGCGCAAACTGGGCACGCGCCTCAGACAACGCAAATTGCGCGTCATGATAATGCTCAACCGAATTGACGCATACCGGTAGCGCAGCCAGCTCAGCCGGATTGCTATAAACCGACTCCACATCGGTAACATTAGTAATCAACACCGCGTGATGCGCAGTCAGAGCGCGCCCGGACTCGGTAATAATATCCGGCTGCGGCACTTGGTGTTCGGCACACAGCTCGGCAAAACTGCGGACTATATTTTGTGCGTATTCATCCAAACTGTAGTTGATGGACGACTCACGACGCGAATGGCTGCCATCGTAATCCACACCCAAGCCGCCGCCTGCATCAACTACTTTTATCTGCGCGCCCAAACGATGGAATTCCACATAAAACTGCCCGGCTTCTTTAAGTGCCACTTTAATATCGTGGATATTGGCGATCTGCGAGCCCATATGAAAATGCATCAACTGCAAGCTATCCAGTAAATCGACCTGTTTAAGTCGCTCGACCAATTGCAGCAATTCGTAAGTATGCAGCCCAAACTTGGACTTTTCACCGCCGCTATTTTGCCACTTTCCTGCGCTGATGCTGGCTAACCTAACCCTAACACCCACTTGTGGCTTAACGCCTAAACGCGCCGCTTCTTCGATAATCAACTCCAACTCCAGCGGCTTTTCTATCACTAGATAAAGATTTAGCCCCATCTTTAGACCAATCAATGCCAGCCGAATATAGGCACGGTCTTTATAGCCGTTACACACCACCACACCTTGCTTGGACAGTGCCATAATGGCCAGCAATTCCGGCTTGCTGCCGGCTTCCAGACCTATATTATCCGCCGCCAAAATACCTTCGACCACTTGCCGTTGCTGATTGACCTTAATTGGATAAACAGGTGTGTATTTGCCGTGATAATCATTGTTAACGCAGGCTTTTGCAAACGCTGCAGACAAGCGTTTAACACGGTCTTTTAAAATATCGGTAAAGCGCACCAATACCGGTAACGATAAATTTTTATCGTTAAGCGATTGCGCAATTTCATATAAATCCAGCACGACATCTTGTTCTGAGCTGGGTTTGACGCAGACATGGCCCTGGTCGTTAATAGAAAAATAGCCGTCACCCCAGTGGTTGATGGCGTAGGTTTGTGCAGATTGTTCTATGGTCCAGGGTTTGGTGGGATTCAAATGGTTTACTCCGTTGTTAACGATTGTTCGCTGTTGTCTGTCTGTGCTTGCAGATACACCTGCAGTTCTTCATTGTTAACGCGATGATAAATGGCTGCACACGACAGGGTGATGTCAATCGACTC
>JAUYMX010000429.1 GCA_030699345.1 Methylococcaceae bacterium | reverse complement strand
CAAGCCCGTTTAGACAATGAGCTTTACGATATTATCGTGCTCGATCCACCTGCACTGATCAAACGCAAAAAAGATTTTAAACAAGGCTACGAAGCTTATCGCCGATTAAATCATCTAGCTTTGCAGGTGTTGTCCAAAAATGGCATATTAATTTCGGCGTCGTGCTCGCACCACCTTAGCCGCGAAAATCTACATGAAATTTTGCGTTCTTCCGGGCGACATATCGACCGACATTTGGTATTTTTCGCTAGCGGCGGTCAAGGTCCAGATCATCCTATCGACCCGGCTGCGCCTGAGACAGAATACCTAAAAACTTATTTTTGCTCCGTCTCCTCTAGCTTGTAACCCCCAAGGTACTTGTGATGACCACTACTATAAAAAAATCCTGCGCCCTTTGTGGTCAGCCAGTGGAAATCAAGGGCTTCAGTTTAAACACTCGCCAAGGTGAGTTGGCTTTCTGCTGTGCCGGATGCCAAAGTATTTATCAGCTACTTAACGACGATATTTTATCAAGCAACCATATTAATAATTCTAAAAATCATGAGGATAATAAAAAATGAAAGCATGTGAATCTTGTTCTGGTCGTGTTGAAATCGCCAAAAACTATCAAAAAATTCCTGTGTTGCAACGCGGCATAGGTATGATTCTGATTTACCTGCCCCTCCTTACCTTCCCGTTTGTATTCATCAGTGCTTATTTAACTTACTATCATTTACGCATGATGGGGGCCCAAGACCTCAAAACGCTGTCAGACTTTATTCCTGATCGTGCCAGCCATCGCTATGATTTGAAAAGCCAAATCACCATGAAACCTACTTTTAAGGCCAGCATGGCTCAATCCAAACTCTTCTGGATTTTAAACTGCACTTGGTATTGCCCGGTCAGCGTTGCGCTATTTGAATGGCACGCTTATATGGTCAAAATCGTAGAAAACTGGTGGTGCCCGTTCACCCACGAGAAAAAAGAAGGCTACAACAACGCCAAAATTGATAAATCTTTCTGGCATTTATTTCCGGAAGACGTCAACCAACTGACTCCTGAAGATCGCAACAATCCGATCTGGAACGAAGACGTCGAGCAAACTACAGAAAAATAAGCGCTACCCCCTATGCATATAGGCCCTTATCAGCTCTCCAACAATGTGCTTTTAGCACCCATGGCCGGAATCACAGACCGGCCATTTCGGGAGCTCTGTAAACAGTTTGGTGCCGGGCTTGCCGTTTCGGAAATGGTGGCCTCCAATCCAGCTTTACAGCACCATAAAAAGACGTTGCAAAAAGCCGATCAAAGCGGCGAAAGCGGTCTGCGTTCAGTGCAGATTTTGGGCACCGATCCTTTGCACATGGCTGATGCCGCAAAAGTAAACGCTGATCGCGGCGCGCAAATTATCGACATCAACATGGGCTGTCCTGCCAAAAAAGTGTGTTCAGTGGCAGCAGGTTCGGCATTATTAAGAGATGAAGCGCTGGTTAAAAAAATTCTCGATGCCGTTGTCACAGCCGTAGATGTTCCCGTGACGTTAAAAATCCGTACCGGCTGGGATCTTAGTAATCGTAACGCCATTGCTATTGCCAAAATCGCCGAAGATGCTGGTATTGCTGCGTTAACAATTCATGGTCGCACCCGTGCCTGTAAATTTACGGGATCTGCCGAGTATGAAACGATCAGGCAAGTAAAACAGTCAATTAACATCCCTGTAATTGCCAACGGTGATATTGATACACCAGAAAAAGCCCAAGCAGTCCTTGCTGCAACCGGCGCAGATGCCATTATGATTGGCCGAGCTGCTCAAGGTAATCCATGGTTATTTAAACAAATAAGTCACTTTATTAAACATGGAAAAGCTCTTGAAAAACCAACAGTTATCGAGTTTAAACAGACTTTACTAGCCCATCTGGATGCAATCCATGGCTTCTATGGCAGTGTCAGCGGTGTTAGAATGGCCAGGAAACACATCGGTTGGTATTTAATGCAACTCGAATTAATCCCTCAGGATTTGAAAAGCAACATCAACCAGGCACAGACGCCATCCGAACAAATAGCGCTGATTCATTCGGCCTTTAACTCTCTTAACTAACGACAGTGCTGCTTAACATGAATGCATCGCCAAAAAGTGCTGACATTATCCCCATAGATAGTAAAAAAAATGTTCCGTTACCGTTATCAGTCTATGTCAGACAAACGGTCGATCTATACCTTTCGCAATTAAGCGGTCATGACGCTGTCAGCTTGCATGCCATGGTCATTAGTGAAGTTGAAAAGCCTCTATTGGAAGCTGCTTTAACTCATTTTGGTCACAATCAAACCAAAGCCGCCAAGGCGTTGGGCTTAAGTCGCAGCACATTACGTAAAAAGTTGGATCAATACGGCTTGTCGTAAGAAAGTCCTTAAAAAACAATTATGTTTTGAGCCTTGAGCATAGCCAACGGATCTATACACAGTATTTTTAAGACGACTACAACCATACCGGGCTCCCTATAAAGTTTGCCCCAGCCCTTTTTAGAATTTCCTCCAAGAGGTTTGCATGAACAAAAAAGTGACCCGTGCGCTGGTCAGTGTTTCCGATAAGTCGGGTATCGTCGACTTTTGCCGTGAATTGAGCCAACTAGGGATTGAGCTGTTATCAACCGGCGGCACCGCCAAGACGCTCGCGGAACATCGAATCCCCGTTACTGAAGTATCAGATTACACAGGCTTTCCGGAAATGATGGATGGCCGGGTAAAAACCCTGCATCCCAAGGTGCATGGCGGTATTTTGGGGCGTCGGGGGATTGATGATGCGGTGATGAGCGCCAACGGCATTCAGCCTATCGACATGGTCGTGGTCAATTTGTATCCATTTGAACAAACCATCGCCAATCCCGATTGTGATTTTGCAACTGCGATAGAAAACATTGATATTGGCGGCCCTACCATGATCCGCGCCGCTGCTAAAAATCATGCTGATGTGGCTATTGTTGTTAATCCCAGCGCCTATGGCTCGATCATTGAAGAGCTTAAAGGTAACGCCAATCAACTCTCTGCAAAGACCCGCTTCAATCTGGCATTAACCAGTTTTGAACACACCGCACGTTACGATACCGCGATTGCCAGCTATTTAAGTAATCTTAGCGGTGAAGCATTTCAGGAAACCTTGAATTTACAGTTTTACCGTAAACAAACCATGCGGTACGGCGAAAACCCGCACCAAAACGCGGCTTTCTATCAAGAAAAAAATCCTGCGTCCGGCACTATCGCTGCTGCGACTCAGCTGCAAGGTAAAGAACTGTCATATAACAACATCGCCGATGCCGATGCCGCGCTGGAATGCGTTAAATCGTTTGAAAAGCCCACCTGCGTTATCGTCAAACATGCCAATCCATGCGGTGTCGCGGAAGCCGACAATATTAGCGAGGCTTACGATAAAGCTTATGCCACCGACCCCACGTCAGCATTCGGCGGCATCATTGCCTTCAACCGGGAACTGGATGAACAAACCGCCGCGGCGATAGTCAGTCGACAATTTGTTGAAGTCATTATTGCCCCTAGCGTGAGTGCCGCGGCGCAATCCGTGTTGGCTGACAAAGTTAATGTGCGGGTGCTGGAATCCGGCACTTGGAATACTGCAGATAAAGGCTTTGATTTCAAACGCGTCAATGGCGGCTTATTGGTCCAGGATAAGGACTTAGGCAAAATTACCGCCGCCGATTTGAAAATCGTCAGTAAACGCGCGCCCACCGAGCAAGAGCTGGCGGATTTGTTATTCGCCTGGAAAGTCGCCAAATTTGTGAAATCCAATGCCATTGTTTATAGCAAACAAGCGCAAACCATTGGTGTAGGCGCTGGACAAATGAGCCGTGTCTATTCTGCCAAAATTGCAGGTATTAAAGCCGTTGATGCAGGTTTGGAAGTCCCTGGTTCAGTCATGGCGTCTGATGCCTTCTTCCCGTTCAGGGATGGTATTGATGCCGCAGCCGAAGCCGGTATCACCGCCATTATTCATCCCGGCGGCTCGATGCGTGATGCCGAAGTCATCGCTGCTGCCGATGAAAACAACATTGCCATGGTCTTTACCGGCATGCGTCATTTCAGACATTAAGAGACACTTATGAAAATTCTTATCGTTGGCAGCGGCGGTCGTGAACACGCACTGGCCTGGAAAGCCAAACAATCCACCAAAGTTGAAAAAGTCTTTGTTGCGCCAGGCAATGCGGGTACCGCACTGGAGCCGGGTGTTGAAAATGTCCCGATTGCTGTTGACGATATCGCCGGTTTATTGGCATTTGCTCAGCAACAAGCTATCGACCTGACTATCATCGGCCCGGAAATTCCATTGGTGTTAGGCGTGGTTGACAGCTTTCAAGCAGCGGGTCTGAAGTGTTTTGGTCCCAGCGCCAAAGCCGCACAATTAGAAGGCTCCAAGTCTTTCTGTAAAGACTTTATGATCCGCCACCATATTCCTACGGCGGCCTATCAATCCTTTACCGACAAAGACTTAGCCATCGCCTATATCAAACAACAAGGCGCACCCATTGTCGTAAAAGCCGACGGTCTGGCTGCCGGCAAAGGCGTTATCGTTGCGCAATCCGAAGCCGAGGCGATTGCTGCCGTCGAAGATATGCTTTCCGGTAATGTCTTCGGCGAAGCTGGCAACCGAGTCGTTATCGAAGAATTTTTGCGCGGTGAAGAAGCTAGTTTTATCGTCATCGCCGATGGTAAACATGCCTTACCGATGGCCACTTCACAAGATCACAAAGCGCGTGATAACGGCGACTTGGGGCCAAACACCGGCGGTATGGGCGCCTATTCGCCAGCACCAGTAGTTACCCCTGAAATCCACCAAAAAGTGATGCGCGATGTAATTGAACCGACTCTCAGGGGTATGGCGGCAGATGGCCTGCCTTACACCGGTTTTCTGTATGCCGGACTAATGATTAGTCCTGATGGTTCAATCAAAGTGCTGGAATATAACTGCCGTTTTGGCGACCCTGAAACGCAACCCATCATGATGCGCTTAAAAAGCGATCTGATTGAGCTATGCGAAGCCGCTTTAGATGGAACTCTGGATAAAACCAGCACTGACTGGGATAACCGTCCGGCATTGGGCGTGGTATTGGCCGCTGGTGGCTACCCCGATACTTATCAAAAAGGTGCAGTTATTTCCGGTTTGCCAAGCAATGAAATCAACGATAGCAAAATATTTCATGCCGGGACTCAACAGCAAGGTAACGACATTGTTACCGCTGGCGGCCGTGTTTTATGTGCTTGCGCTTTGGGCAATGATATTCAACAAGCCCAAACCTTAGCTTACGATTTAGCTAAACAAATATATTGGGACGGTATTTACTATCGGACGGATATTGGGTTTAAAGCCATTAAAAAGTAGGCTTTAATCTCAAAACAAAACTATGGCTTATTAGTAGCCAAACATAATATTCCCCATTCATATTGGGGAATATTAATTTAAAATCATACTCAAATTAAATATCTCGCATAGTACAACCGCATACACACAACTAAATTAATAACGTCTATAGTTAGGGTACTTTATTTTTAACTCTGTTATTTATCTAATTTAAACGTATATGCCTAATAGTATTATTGATATTTTTAATGAATATTTTGAAATGGTTCCGGCAAACTCGGAGGAACTCAAAAAAGAAGTCTATAAACTACGCTATCAAGTTTATTGTGTTGAAAATGGCTTCTTAGATTCCACACATTATCAAGAAGCAATGGAGTCGGATGAATTTGATAGGCACTCTTGTCACTATCTTATTTATCACCGTAAACTTAATGTTTACATGGCGACTACCCGCCTAATTCTCCCCGAGAAAAATAACCCCGATAAATTATTTCCTATCGAAATACACAGCAAAATTGATAACGTTGATGCGTTAACACATGTCTCGCGGCATTCGTTGGCAGAAGCTTCCCGATTTTGCATCTCGAAAGAATTTAGACGAAGAAAAAACGAGTTTCCTATGAACGGCGACGAGGAAAATATTTTTTCGCTAGACGAACGACGTATTTTTCCCCACATCACCTTGGCTTTATTTGCTTGCTTGATCAAAATAAGTCACGACCATGGCATTAAAGATTGGTATGCCGTTATGGAACCGGCACTGATACGCTTTTTTACAATGCTTGGCATAAATTTTGTCGAGATTGGGCCATTAACTGATTACCATGGCAGACGACAACCATGCACAATCAATGTAGAAAATTTACTTGAGGGTGTAGCCAAAAAGGATTTAAGTAAATGGACTATGTTGACTAACAAAGGCAATTACTGGAATTAAGGCTAGTTTTTAATCGATGAATATCTTACGAAAAGTTAAATTTATTCTTGGATTTTTCGATTTTTTAGTCTTGGGTAAACTATGCAACCAATGATGCTGCAAAGCACCGGCCATAATTAATAAATCCCCGCTTTGTAAAAACATATCCAAGCGCTCTTTTCGTTGTTTATGATGCAATCTGAACAACCGCTCTTCTCCTAAACTCAACGAAGCAATCAAAGGATTTAGCCCTAGCTCTTTTTCATTATCAGCATGACAGCCCATCGAATCTTGGCCATCACGGTACAGATTAGCTAAAACACTATTAAAACTGTGTTGGCATTGCTGCTCTACACGCTGCCTGATCGCCTGTAAGCTTTGCGTCCATGGACTTGGCTGATGATCAACGCCTGAATAACGATAGTAAGCATCAGCGTCGCCGATCCAACACATCAACCGCGGCACTTTAACCGACTTGCCAAAAATAAAAATGGCTTCTTCTTGCCAGCCAAGACTGCTTTGTAACTCAGTAAATAACAATTGAGCTTCAGGGGATGAATAAAACTGCTTGATTAAATAGAGCTCTCCATCAAAGGGAGCAAGATTGTTCAAATCAAAAATGGATTGAGGCTTCAAGGTAAAAGCTTCTTCCGAGCATGGGGAAATTGTCGCCAATTTTTGCGCTTACGGGTTCACTCGCGGTCGCATCAAAAGCATTACGCAACGATGCCGCAACATTAAGTTGTCCGAATAACTTTTTTCCTCTTAAGGTGAAATCAATGGTTTGGTAATTGTTTAACGAACCATTTTCTGGAATGGGATTAATGCGACTGCCTACCCAGTTAAGCTGAGGCTGAAGCTGCCATTTCAGTAAAAATTGCCAAACGGCGGCGGCATACACTTGATGCTCTGGCACACCAGACACCCGGTTATTAGTTTGCTGATTAATTGCTTTCTGCCAAGCATAATTTCCTAATAATGACCATTGTGCATTGGCCTGCAAATGCCATTCAAATTCAGTTCCGTAACCGTCTTGCTTACCGGTATTTTGAAAGGTAGAGCTTGTTCTACCGCTATCAGGTACAAGTGCTATGAGGTCTTCAATTTGGTAATAGTACAAATTAACTGCGGTTCTGAGCGATGAAAACGGGCGATAATCAAACGCCCACTCATAGGTTTTAATCGTTTCCGGTTCTAAATTTTTATTTCCCAAACGCACCGGATTATTTTGCGCGCCCTGCTCAGCAAATGCCGGTGCCCTAAAGGCTTGGCCATATAGCCATTTTGTAGTGAGTTTTTGGTTAATATCCCACACCAACCCGGCTCGAGGATTGACCGTGCTACCAAAATCAGAATAATGATCGTAACGTAGACCTGCAGTTAGCTGCCAATCATCGGCTAACTGCCATTCGTCCTGCAATGCAGCCGACCAAATATTACGTTGCGTGTCCGCCAAATAGGCATAAGGCGTATCAGTGATATTGGTTAATGTGCCATCAATTACTGGCGGTGAATTACTATCAACAATACCCTTACCAAAATTCCTATAATCACTTGTGGTGATCTGCTCATAGCGAAAACCAGCTGTTGCTCGGAGCAAATGATTAGACCAGCCTTTGAAAATGGCGCTCAACTCAAGTGCAGGAACTTCTTCAACACGCCCCACGCTGGCATTAATTCCATTTACAAACTTGCGGGTGCCAATAGGATTAGCTCTGGGTAAAGTATTACCATCGCTGTCTATGCTCACAACTGCGTTATCGGGAAAAACTTGTAAATTCGCTTGGAAAGCGGCTCTTAAATAACTTGCATGAGCTAAAAATTCCCACTGTTGAAACCAATCTTCCGTTGAAAATCGTACATCTCCCAAATATTGCTCAGCATTGACGTTGCCATTAGGATCCAAGGCGACAGTATTACCTGCGCGTGTCCCGCCATCGGCACTAAAAGCCCAGAAACCGAGATCCCAATGTTTTCGCTGGAGATTAAGATGTCCATTGAAGGTTTTATACTGCGTGTTCAAAGCACCCGGTGCATGTGAGGCATTGCTACCAAAGGTTTTATCTAAAACTGTTTGATGATCTGATTTCAGCACTCGCCCCTGATCGCCATCGGTGTTTTGATATTGGAAATTAGCCGCGACATCCCAGCCGGCCCATTGCTCACCATATTGTCCCCAACCGCTCTGAGTATCGTGATCGCCTACCCGCCCACCCACATTGACGCCAGCAATATCCTTGGCTTTTTTAGTGATGATATTAATTACCCCAGCGAAAGCATCGGCGCCATATAGCGCTGAACCTGGTCCACGTATCACTTCTATTTGCTGAATTGCTTCAATAGGCAATTCCAACCCGGTCATGTTAGAACCGAGATATGGCACAGTAGAGCGAGTACCGTTTAACAACACTAACAATTGCGAATTGGTAGCATTACGCATACCTCGTACGGTGTAATGAACATCGCCGGTCGATGATTGCACACTGGCGTGAAAACCTGGCACGGTATCCAATACCTCATGCAGTTCGGTCGCCCCCATGGATTTGATTTGTTCCGCAGTAATTACCGTAGTTACCGCTGCAGACTTTAATAATGGCGTTGCGGTGCCGGTAGCTATAGTCACCGGCATAGCGGCTAATTCGGCGGGAGATTTATCAAAAAACATGTCCATCTCTTCAGACACAGCGACATTGGATACGAGCAACGTTGCTAAGCAACTTATAGTTATTGCAAATCTAATTCGCTGCTTTTCAATTTGATTCGCTGGTGACAACTTAACCACTGTTCGCATTAAAAATTGATTGACGCTTCAAGATAAAAACTTCTACCCGGCATGGGGAAATTCCCGCCTATCTCAACAGCCGATGGCTCGTAAGGAGTGACGTCAAATGCATTTCGCAAAGAAGCCGTCAGATTAAGATGCCCAAATAGTTTTTTGCCTCTCAAGGTGAAATCAATTGTTTCGTAATCATCCAATGTGCCGTTGCTTGCAATGGGGTTAATCCGGCTACCGATCCAATTTATCTGCGGTTGTAGTTGCCATTTCGGCATAAACTGCCAAGCCGTAGCAAAGTAAACATGATGTTCTGGAACTCCAGCAACTTGACTGACATTGTGATGGTCAACTTGAGTATGCTGCCAAGCATAGTTACCCATCAACCGCCACTGTTCGTTAACTTGCCAATTAGCTTCCAACTCGGTTCCCACGCCTGTTTGATCACCGTTATTCTGAAAAGACGCGCTGGTATTATTGGAGTTTTGCACTAAGTCAATATGCTCGTCAATTTTGTAATAGTAAACATTCGCCGCGGTTCTCAACGAAGAGAATGGATGATAATCAATCGCCCATTCATAAGTATCAATGGTTTCCGGCTTTAAGCTTCTATTTCCTAATAACACTGGATTATTTTGATTGCCTTGCTCGGAAAAATTGGGCGCTCTAAAGGCCCGACCGTACAGCAATTTTGATGTTACTTGTGTGTTGATATTCCACACCAACGCGGCACGCGGGTTGATGGTGCCGCCAAAATCAGAATACTCGTCATATCGGACACCGGCAGTCAACTGCCAATCATCTGCGAGCTGCCATTCGTCTTGAGCAACGTAGGACCAGATTGTGCGCTGGCTGTCGGGCAAATAAACATAAGGTGTCCCGGTGGTATTGGTTAAGTTACCATTCACTAGACCAATTCCTGGCACCGGAGATGGGGGTAACGAATTTACATCAATTACACCGGCACCATAATTTTTATATTCGCTGGTAGTAATCGATTCGTAACGAAATCCCGCAGAAAACCGGAATAAATGTTTATCCAAGCCTCGATAAATAGCGCTGATCTCAACTGCCGGTATTTCCTCCACTTGTTTTGTATTAGCCCTAACCCCCCAAGGAAATAACGCTATTGTCGTTCCAACCGGATTTATATTACCTGCGGCATCTAACGGTAACATAGCGCCTTCAGGAAACAATTGAGTATTGGACTGCAGATTGGCATGTAAATAACTGGCATGCGCTAACAACTCCCAGTTTTCAAACCAGTCTTCAGTCGAAAACCGTATATCCCCCAAGTATTGCTCTCCAATTGCTAGGCCATTAGGGTCTAGCGCACCCGCCAAACCAGCACGATTGCCACCTTCGGCATTAAATGCCCAGAAACCGATGTCCCAGTGCTTACGTTGTAAATTAAGGTGGGCGTTTAAAGACTCCAGCCGCGAATTCAATGCGCCAGGGGCATGAGATGCCTGAGTGCCGGTTTTATCATCGAGCACTGTCTGCGCATCAGCTTTAAGCACTCGGCCACCATCACCGCCGGTATGCTGATATTGAAGGCTGGTTGCCACATCCCAACCCGCCCATTCAGTGCCATATTGTCCCCAGCCGCTTTGGGTATCATGATCACCTACCCTGCCGCCAGCGGTAGCACCGTTAATATCTTTAGCTTTTTTAGTAATGATGTTGATAACACCAGCAAAAGCATCCGCACCATACAATGCTGAACCCGGCCCTCTTATAACCTCAACCTGTTGAATGGCATCAATCGGCAGCTCCAGGCCGGTCATCAATGTACCGCGAAACGGCGTAGTAATGCGCGTGCCGTTTAACAAGAATAATGTCTGGGAATTGGTAGCGTTGCGGATGCCGCGTAAGGAATAATTATAATCGCCGGATAAGCCCTGAACACTGGCATGCATGCCAGGCACCGTTTCCAGAACTTCATGTAACTCGGTTGCACCCATTGATTTAATCTGGTCAGCAGTAATTACCGTGGTAACTGCCGCAGACTCTGCTAATGGTTTGGCGGTGCCGGTAGCAATAGTCACAGGTGTAGACGCCAATTCTGCGGGTGATTTATCAAAAAAATCGTCGATATTTTCAGCGGCGCTGAGCTCGCCAACACTAGAAAAGCAAATCAAACTCAAACATTTTGCTAAAGCACGACCCATTTTCATTTCAACGCCACCGAAAATGGTTTGATCAGCTTCAACTCGTCCAACGGCACCGGTTTGCCAATACCATAACCTTGCGCGTAATCGACTCCCAAGACATTAAGTAGATTAAAAATCTGTTCATTTTCAACGAACTCAGCAATGGTTTTTTTATCCATCACATGCCCTACTTCGTTGATTGACTTGACCATCGCCAGATCAACTTTGTCATCAAGAATATCTTTAACAAATAAACCATCAATTTTCAGATAATCGACTGGTAAGTTTTTCAAATAAGCAAAGGATGATAAGCCGCTACCGAAATCATCCAGTGAGAACGAACAGCCTTTGTCACGTAATTGATGAATAAAATTGGTGGCATAAGATAAATTAGCGATAGCGGCTGTTTCTGTTACCTCAAAACAAATCTTTTGTGGTGGTATGCCCCAAATATCAAATTGTTCTGAGATAAACGCCAACATTGTTTCATCAGACATTGATACACCTGACAAATTCACCGAGCAAACCGAGAGTTGCTGAAGAAAGCCTTCTTTTTGCGCCATCCAAGCAAATAAATGGCTAACAACCCAACGATCAAGTTCTGATGCCAAGTTATAGCGCTCGGCCGCTGGTAAAAATGCGCCAGGTGGAATTATTCGACCATTTTCATCTTGGTAACGTACCAAGGTTTCAAAATGTAAGCCTTCTTCCTCATGGCCGATTGCAACAATAGGTTGTCCATACAAACAAAAACGATTCTGTGCCAAGCCTTGTTGAATTCTTTCTACCCATTGCATTTCACCCTGACGCATCGCTAATTCTTCATCGTCAGGACGGTAAACATGGACTCTATTGCGGCCTTTGTCTTTGGCGGCATAACAGGCAGCGTCGGCTTCTTTGAGTAGATCAACAGCACTACTGCTGGTGCCGGTTATTGCAGAAATTCCGATACTGACGCCTATGGTGAAACTTCTATCTTCCCAGGCGAAGTGGAAGTCTCTAACCATATCGCGCAGTTTTTCGCAGGCTACAAATGCCTCACTTAATGAGCAATCATGCATCAAAATACCAAATTCATCGCCCCCCAAGCGGGCAACAAAATCATGTCTGCGAATATTTCTTTTAAGCAAATCACCAAGTTGTCTAAGTAATTCATCCCCTGCCAAGTGGCCGCAAGTGTCATTAACAACCTTAAACTGATCCAGGTCTAAATAGCACAATACATGGTGCAGATTATCGGCATGTGCCGAAACCACAGACTGCTTAATGTAGTTATCAAACTGGCTACGATTGGCAAGTCCAGTTAAAGAATCATGACTAGCCTGATAGGCAATTTTTTCACTCAGTAATCGTGCTTCGGTAATATCTTCGCATACCAATAAATAACTGATTTGTCCGGCATCGTCGGTAATTTTCTTACCCGTTGCTCTAACCCAAATAACCTGGCCGTTATGGCGGATCTGTCTAAAATCTTGTTTATGCGCCTGCATTGATCGGAACATGCAATCTTCGAGTAGTTGATGCACGCTAGACATGTCCTCGATATGAACAAAATCGAATATAGAACAACCTTGTAAATCCTTAACTGCCGCCCCCAAATGTTTAGCGCCGGTGCGATTAACTGACAAAATCACACCAAACTCATTTAGGTTGAATATCATGGTTGGATTGTCATCATACAGCGCCAAATAACGGTTTTTTGCCCGGGTTAACGCTTTATTTTGGTTATTTACTGTTGCAATCAATGCATTGAATGCATCAACCAATACCCCTGTTTCATCATTATTAACTTTAACGGCACGTAATGAGAAATCTTGAGTCTCACTTATCTGTTTAACAGTGCTTACCAATTTTTTTATCGGTGCAGAAATCAATTTAAGAAGTGGCGTCGACAAAAAGAATGTGAGTATCGATACGCCAATTAATACCAAAAATATCAATCCGGTAAATTGAATTTTTTGCCAGTAACCGGCGCTTAAATCTGCATGAATATAAACGGTACCTATTTCTGCGCCATCTTCGATTATTGGTTGAATAACCGCGAGATGTCCAAATTCAAAATGTGTCTTTTCTGCTTTGATTAACGCTGGACAATTCCAAGGCTTTTGTTCATTTTTGTGTAATTCAGCAAAAACAACACTATGAGCATCATAAAGGCAGGATACTTGCACAGCTGGCAATGTATGCAGCACAGCAAGGTTTTCTTGAGCTACCTTTTTATCCTCAAACAGCAAGGCTGCACTACTTCTATTGCCAACAATTTTAGCGAAAGCGGAAAGATCATCGCTAGTAGCGCGTTGAAATTCTGAAATTTCCAATACAACCAAGAGTACGCCGGCAAACAATAGCGACGTTACACTGGAAAAAAGCAGTATTAATAATAACTTACGATTGATAGATAGGTTACGAATCAACTTAATCATGACCGTTACCCCCTACAATTTCCGCAACTTCAAGCAACTTAGCACTGACCGTCAAGCCACTTTGTTGTAGGTTTTTTAAATTGACTTGAAGCTTTATTCTGCCCTCCCTGCTAACAAAACCAATCATGCCTAAGCCTTCTGCAAAGGCCTCACCCTCACCCACGGACAAGGTATTACCCATATCGCGAATAACCAACGCACCCTTTTGGGCAATTTGTTCCCTGGTGCCTGAACCGATATAAACGATATGACAACGTTGTGTATTACTTATCGTGTTAATTCTGTACAGTTTGATAGGCAGTCCAAAAGCCGTTCTCTTTTCGATAGGATCGATCAACTCACCGAAGGGATCATTACCCAAAATACAAATATTAAAGGTCGTTGAGTCGTCTTTTGGCCAAGTCACAAATTTCGTGAAATTGTATAAGTAACCTGCTTTAACTTTAAATTCGGCATTGTCTTCATCAGCCACAACCAAGCCCGCCGACAGGCAGATGCTTAAGCAGACCAGCAACAATGTCGTGTAGATAAAATTCATTTTATTATTCGGTATTGCCCTGCTATTAACGCGAAATAAGAGAAGCTATAAGAAATCTCAAAAAACTATTCCATTCATGGTTAGACAAACTTGCTACGAATGGATCCAATGATTTATGAGGCGACATGCGCACTGAGTCGCGATTTCTTCGGCTAAGCTCAGGAAAGCTTTGTCGAACGATCGTAGTGCTGGATTTTTTGACGCACCCTGTAGTCATTCATCAAAACGCTTAAGCTTAGTCAACAATTGGTTTAATGCTAGCTAACAAAAAACGTTTTTAACACACTTATTAAATAAGCATGATCATACATACCTGCACTTTCTCTGATGCTGTGCATTGCCCAAAGCGGACTACCAACATCTACCGAGCGAATCCCCAACCGAGCCGAGACCATTGGTCCAATAGTACTGCCACATGCTAAATCACAGCGATGAGAATAGGTTTGATAAGGCACTCCCGCCTGCTCACACCAACCAGCAAATTGAGCTGCAGATACGCTTTCAGAACTGTAACGCTGATTAACATTAACTTTGATTACCGGCCCTTCATTGACCCTCACCTTATGCTCAGAATCGTAAGCATTAGGAAAATTGGGTTGATAGGCGTGGGCCATATCGGCACTAATCATAAAGCTTTTTGCGTATGACCTAACCAAATCCTCACCTTGAATTTGCTGTGTCCAAGCAATGCGTTGCAGAACATCAGGTAAAAAGCTGCCATCTGCGCCTTTATTGCTCTCACTACCTATTTCTTCATGATCAAACAGCCCACATACTACAGTAGCTTCTGCACTCAGTACTGAATCATCGATTAATGCTTGCAACGCGGCATGACAAGAAGCCAGATTATCTAACTGACTGTCGGCATAAAACTCCTGCTCAGCGCCCCATAACGTGCCCTTTTGAGTGTCGTAAACATTAAGCTCCCATGATAATAATCGCGTTGCCTCAACACCTATCTGCTGCTGTAAAAGTGCCAAAAAGTAATCCTGAGGCAATTGCTGTTCCGACAATTGCGAAAGAATTAAAGGCAATTCGAACTGCTTATGCAGTTTTAATCCCTCTTCATTCACTGCACGATTCATATGTATCGCTAAGTTAGGTAGCCTTAATAAAGGTTGATCAAAACTAATTAACTTACTAACTATGTGGCCTTGCTCATTTTTATAAACCACTCGTCCGGCTAAACTTAAATCCCGATCTGTAAACGTTGCCAAAATCGGTCCGCCATAAACCTCTACACCCAGTCGTAACAAAGCATCCATACCGATAGCTGGTTTAGGTTTTATTCTTAAGCCAGGCGAATCAGTATGAGCTCCGATAATCTTAAAACCTGTTTCAAGCAATGGCTTTTGACCTAATACAAAAGCGATAACGGAAGAATCATCACGCACAACGTAATAGCGTCCTGCCGGTTTTAATTGCCACTTGTCAGCTTCATCTAACTTAACAAACTGAAAAGACAGCAGCTGCGTTTCTACACTAGCAACCGCATGCCAAGGACTGGGACTGACATCAATAAACTCTAATAAATGCTCTACTTGACGTCTGGCGCTCATGCCCTTTCCTGTAAATGCAATGCCGCAGAATTAATACAGTACCGTAACCCTGTCGGTGCGGGGCCATCTGTAAACACATGACCTAAATGCGCATCACAGGCTTTGCAAGTCACTTCAACGCGGCGCATGCCATGAGTGATATCAGCGTGTTCGGCGACGCTATTTTCAGACAATACTTGCCAAAAACTAGGCCAGCCGGAGCCGGAATCATATTTAGTTTTCGAATCAAACAAGGCATTGCCGCAGCACACGCAGTGATAAATACCATCGGATTTACAATCGACATATTTACCTGTAAATGGCGGTTCAGTGCTTTTTAAGCGACAAATACTAAACTGTTCCGGCGTTAATTCATCGGGGGCTTTTATTCGCAACGATCCGTTGTCTGATTGATTATTGTCTGTCATGAGAAACTCTCTCCAAGTAATCGAGTAATTGGCCAGTATCGCTTAGTAAAAAACCCTGCTTAAATTTGCTTTAAGCGGGGTCAAAAGCAAGTCCAGAAAGTTTATTGCTTAAGCTTTATTATCGTCTTTGCCAGCACAGATCCCAAATTCATCACTGTGCTTCTGACCGACTCATCAAGCAAACCATCATCTGCGTCAAACGCTTGGCCTGCTTGAGACAATGCGTGCTGTTCAGGTAGCACCGTAACACCGATATTGCTTAGCAGCAATCTTAAAAAAACCAGGCCCCGTAGACCACCCAAAGCACCCGGTGACGCAGCCATAATCGCAGCAACTTTGCCGCGATAAGCCAATAAAGGCGGCTCATCTCCCGCTCTGCGACTAGCCCAATCAATGGCATTCTTCAGTAACGGACTGAATGCACTGTTATATTCCGGGGAAGCAATTAAAAAACCATCATGCTCAATCAACAGCTGCTTAAATCGCTGGGCAGCGTCGGGAATATCTTCGGCGGCTTCACTGTCTTGATTGAAAATAGGCATCGGAAAATCTGCCAAACTGATAATAGTGACTTGCGCGCCAGCTTGTTCTGCGCCAAGCGCAGCGATTTTTACCAACTTTTGATTATAAGAATCAGCCCGGGCGCTGCCGGAAAAAGCGAGAATTTTGACCATAGTTAAATTCAGATTATTGAGTTTGAGCGTTGATATTTTCGCGTTGTTTTTCGGCACCGTCTATCAGCACCTGTTCAACTTGCTTGGCTTTTTCCAATGCTTCTGTTTGTGTTTTAAACACTTCTTTTTCCGCTGTCTTAATGGGCTCAGCATTTTCATTACAGGCCGCCAAAAATAACAGCAACGAAGCTACTGCTGCTTTAAATAGATTGTTCATAATTTGCGCCTTATCAGTAATAGACGGTTGCTAAATTAAACGGCTGGTTTCGGCGGCTTTGTCGAAATCCACGCCAACACTGACAATAAAGCTGGTGGCTTCTTCAATATTCATCGCTGAGGCTATCACTTTAGATTTATCGACTATCACGGTAAATCCAGATGTTGGATTGGGCGATGTAGGAATAAACAAAATATATTTATCGTCATGCTTGTTAGTCACATAAGCAGGTACCCATATGCCTTCTTTGGGATATTCCACATACACGACCTCCTTGGAGATAGCCTTATCGTGCGATGAAAACATATTGATCACTTTTTTTAGCACTCGATAGATAGTGTTAAGAAAAGGGATTTTTTCAATCACAGAATCAATAATGGCAATCACCCAAGAACGTCCTTCCTGGGCGATTTTATGGCCGATATAAACCAAAATTAAAAAGCTGACCGTAAAAAACAGTACGGTATAGAAATAGTTATCCGAGTAACCGTAAACCAGCTGAAACAAATCAGAAACCCTGTCTCTAACAAAAATCATGATTTGTAAAACGATAACGACGGGTATCACCGCCAATACGCCGATTAAAAAATAATTAAATGGTTTTTTAAGCAATTCTTTCACTGGTTTCTCCACGATTACAAAGACTTAAGAATTAAAGTTACACCGGCCACAAACAAAAATACGGTAAACAACTTAGCGTATTTTTCATTATCAATACTGTTGTATAGCACTTTTTCGGTGAATAAATACATCACTATGCCCACCTGCACCAAACTGATTCTGTCGCTGTAAGGTATTTGGAATTCGCTACCGATCAAGTACAAAGTCAGCAACTGACAAAAAGCGAAGGTGGCGTAACAAGCAGCTGCGGTCGCACGGGTTTGATCCTTAGGGTATTTTTTGCTGTAAATCATTACCGTCAGCAACGACCCGCCCAAGTTGCTCATACCATGCACCAGACCGGTAATTGCCAGATACACTCGCTCGTATCTAACTACCCATTGCAGGGCATTTTCTATCGTTGCCGAAAAACTCTTCACAGCCACAAATATCAGCAAAGCACCGATTATCAAACCAATATTGATTTTGACGCTGGTTACTAAAAATAAAAATGCCATTATCAAAGGCACACTATAAATCAGCACATTTTTATACAGCGCATGATCAATATGATGGTGGTGTTTTAATAACTGCAAACAGCTAATGGCCAGAGACACCGGCAGCAATACCGACAGTGCATCGACAAAGCCATACCCCAATAACAGCATTAACGGCGTACCAAACAACAATACGCCAACACCGAAAATGGATTGCACCACAGCAGTTGCAAGAATAACGATCAAAATATCTACAGGCATTTGCGTACTCTATCTATTAAATGAATGTGCCGATTATAGTCGATGGTCTAAGTAGATAAGAATTTATAGTTATCTTAAAACAGTTACTGACCCGCATAAAAAAACCGGCGTAAGCCGGTTTTTTTATGCGGGTTCTAAGGTCTAATGAGCGCTTTTTGCCGTGGCAATTCGAAGCAATTCGTTTACTTCATGCTCAATCGTTTCAATTTCTTCACCAAACTCGACAGCATGTTCGGAATATTCAGCCACGCCAACATTGATCTCCACAGCCAAATTCTGCGGCGTTCTGACTTTGGCAAAAATATCGTTTTTGACTTTCAATGCGACCTGTTCGGCTCTGTGTAAAGGCGCTCCAGGCATGGCAATTACAAAATCCTGTTCATCCATACGGGCGGCTATATCCAAGCCATTTCTAATATCTTCTTTAAGACAATCGACTGCACTGCGCAAGGTAGCATCCATTTCATGGGGTTGCAGATTATGCTTATTCTTAAACTCAGTTAGACTGATAAAAATCAGTGAAAACGGAAATCCGCTACGCCGGGTGTTTTCAATTTTTTCTCTTAATCTGACCAGCATGGCATCACGTGTTATCAACTGTGTTAATGCATCAACCGGGATATGTTCCTTATCCCAAGCTTCCTGTGCTTCCAGTCTAAGCACATTGATAATCCCCAATGAACAGGCGAGTAATAATCCAAGTATCCAGGTGAAATACCACATAGCAGCCTCCTAATACGCCGTATGATCGTTAGCGACAATGTGTTCAACGGTGATTTTGCCGCGCAATACGCGGAATACCCAGCTGGTATATACAATAACTATCGGCAAAAATATCAATGTCACCCAAAACATGATTTTTAAAGTAGTGAGACTTGAACTTGCATCCCACACTGTTAGCGAACTATTGAGAGATAAGCTGGAGGGAATGAGAAAAGGAAACATGGCTACGCCAGCGGTTAATATGATCGCCGTCATCGTCAAAGAACTGCTGATAAAAGCCAAGCCGGGCCGATTAACTTTAGATAAAGCCAAGGTGGCAAATCCGGCTACAAAAGCCAATCCCGGAATACTCCATAAAATGGGGTATGTTCGGAAGTTATTGAGCCATAATCCATTTTCTTTATGGACAAACTTTAATAACGGATTCGATGGGCCGTCATGTAAGACTTCAGACGCGACATGATAGCCGTCCATATTTGCAATCCAAACACCACCAAAAGCAAAAGCTACTAGCGTCAAGACAACAAAAAATGTCACTGCTTTCTTGCTACGCTCATTGATGTCGGCAACCGATTTCATCTGCAAAAACACCGCGCCGTGGGTGAGCAACATTGACAGGCTAACAACACCGGCCAACAAGGCAAAAGGCGTTAGCAATTGCCAAAAACTGCCTTGATAAAAAATCCGCATATCGTCATCTAATTGAAACGGCACGCCAAGCAATAAATTGCCAAACGCCACACCGAAAATCAATGAGGGCACAAAACCGCCGACGAACAAGGCCCAATCCCAGCTATTACGCCAGGTTGGATTAGCCAATTTGCTGCGGTAATCAAAACCGATTGGACGTAGCCATAAGGCTGATAACGTTAAAAATAACGCCAAATAAAACCCAGAAAAAGCCACTGCATACGCCATTGGCCAAGCGGCAAACAACGCACCGCCAGCAGTGACAAACCACACCTGATTACCTTCCCAAGTGGGGCCGACTGAGTTAATAATTACCCGGCGTTCGACATCGTTTTTGCCCAAGAAAGGTAATAACGCGCCTACTCCTAAATCAGCACCGCCAGTAATCGCGAAACCGATCAGCAACGCGCCTAAAAAAGCCCACCAGATAAAACGCAACGTTTCATAATCGAATGTCATCGTACTGCTCCTTCTGCGATTTCAAAATGATAGCGGCCTTTGTGCAAGCTGCTGGGTCCCAATTTAATGAACTTGAGCATCAGGAACATTTCTATGATCAAGAACACCGTATACAAGCCAACATAACCAGCCAGACTGATATATAAATCCATCTCAGATAAAGACGAGGCACTTAAAAAGGTAGGTAAAATCTCGGCGATTGTCCACGGCTGCCGACCTACTTCTGCCACAAACCAGCCGGTTTCACAGGCTATCCAAGGTAACGGAATGGTATACAGACTTAAACGTAACAACCATGTCTGTCTGCATTTACGAATTGAACTGGCAATAAACGCCAAGCCGAATACAGCTAGACTGATAAAACCGCAAGCGACCATGATTCTAAAAGTCCAAAACAACGGCAATACACGCGGCATTGAATACTGGGCAGCTTGCTCGATTTGTTCATTAGTCGCCTCGAGGATATTTTCGGTATAGCGCTTGAGTAAAAGCCCGTAACCCAAATCTTTTTTATAGTGGTCAAACTCAGCAATCGTTTTAGGGCTTTTATCGCCATCTTTTAACAACTGCAATATTTGATACGCTTTGATACCGTCTCGTACTCTCAATCGATTTTTTGCCAAAATTTCTGACAGTCCAGTAATTGGTTCGTCAATTGATCGGGTACCAATCAGGCCAAGTACCCAAGGGATTTTTATGGCATACCGGGTTTCCATGGCTTCTTGGTCAGGTAGGCCAATCACTGTAAACGCTGCTGGCGCTTCCTCGGTATGCCATTCGGCTTCTATAGCCGCAAGTTTAGTTTTCTGCACTTCGCCGCTGGTGTAACCGCTTTCATCACCCAACACGATCACAGACAATACCGCAGCCAGACCAAAGCCCGCGGCGATGGTGTACGACCGTTGTGCAAATGCTGCGTCTCGACCTTTAAGCATGTAATAAGCGCTAATACCCAATACAAACGCTGACGCAGTGGTATAACCCGCCGCAACGGTATGCACGAATTTGACCTGCGCAGCTGGGTTAAACAGTAACTGACCAAAGCTGGTGATTTCCATGCGCATGGTTTCGTAGTTGAATTCCGAACCCACCGGATTCTGCATCCAGCCATTGGCAACCAGAATCCATAATGCCGACAGGTTGGTGCCCAAGGCCACCAACCAAGTTACGACCAAATGTTGACCTTTGCCTAATTTGTCCCAGCCAAAGAAAAACAAACCGACAAACGTGGATTCAAGAAAGAACGCCATCAAGCCTTCTATCGCTAGCGGAGCACCAAAAATATCGCCGACATACTGAGAAAAGTAAGACCAGTTCATGCCGAACTGAAATTCCATCGTCAACCCTGTCGCCACACCTAGTGCAAAATTAATCCCAAATAACTTACCCCAAAACTGGGTCATGTCTTTGTAAATCTCCCGGCCGGTCATGACATAGGTTGATTCCATAATCGCCAGCAAAAACGACAACCCCAACGTCAATGGCACAAACAAAAAGTGATACAAAGACGTAATCGCAAATTGCCAGCGTGATAATTCCACTACTCCGTCTGTAATCATACTTTTCTCCTCAAAAAACGTTCTAACCAGCGAAATCTTTGAAAGCTGCCTCTAAGACAGCTCTCAAAGAAATTAATTTTGACTTAGCAATTTCAAGGTGTGACGAGCAATCATCAGATTCTCGTCAGTCCTTACTACCCATGCCGTGACTGCAGACTCTGATTCTGAAATGCAAAACCAACTGCTTTGTTGTTGATTTGCTGTGCTGTCTATCGCAACTCCCAACCAAGCCGCCTGTTCGCAAATCCGTTGACGAATTATTTCAGAATGTTCGCCGATGCCGCCTGTAAACACTAGCGCTTCAATTCCGCCGAGCGCAGCAGCCAACGAGCCGAGCTCGCGACCGACCCGGTATACGAATGATTCAACGGCTTCTTGTGCATGCTGATCCTGACTGGCTAGTAATATAGACATATCGGCTGAAATGCCCGAAATTCCCAGCAGCCCAGATTGAAAATAAAGCAGTTTTTCCAGTGCGCGGGCATCCATCTGGTAATGATCCATTAAATACAACAATACGCCCGGATCAAGACTGCCGCAGCGCGTACCCATCACTAAACCATCTAATGGTGAAAAACCCATGGTCGTCGCCACACTTCGGCCGTCTTTTAACGCGCAAAGGCTGGCACCACTGCCAAGATGCGCAACAATGACGCGCGCACCAGCCAGCTTTAATTGCGGAAGTAAATTAGCAATATATTCATAAGACAGCCCGTGAAAGCCATAACGCCGAAGACCGGCCTCGGCAAACTTTCTGGGTAAAGCGAGTCGATGAGCAACTTCCGGTTGGGTGTAATGGAAAGCCGTATCAAAACAGGCCACTTGCGGCAAAGTCGGTAAAAGTTTTTGTAATTCCCGAATGGGCGCAAGATTGTGCGGTTGATGCAGTGGCGCCAGCGGAATTAGCGCTTCAAGATGCTCAAACACCTGATCGTTAATGAGCGAGGGGGCCGCATAGAACTGGCCCCCATGTACAATACGGTGCCCAACTGCCAACAACGTCCGCCCCTGTAAATAACCTAACAGCCAGTGATAAATAACCTCAAAGGCTTGACTATGTAGAGCCACTGCGTGAGATGGCAGCTGTTGATCAATGAGTTTATTGCCAGCGGCGTCGGAGGCGGTAAATTGCCCCTGATCGCCTATGCCTGCCACTTGCCCATTTATCTCAACGGCAAGATCGGTGTCTTCGGTCAAGCCATACAGCGTAAATTTGATGCTCGATGAACCGGCATTAATCACCAGCAGGCAGGCGCTCATGATGCTAAACCCGCTAATCTAAACCGTGCCCGGCCATTGCCAATGATCTTCTTCCGGCCTGTCAGTCCCATGCTCATAGGCATATGCCCGACATTCAATCTGACGATCACGCAGTTTTTGTTTTACATGTGCACCTGTCACCTGCAAGGCTGGAATACGATCAATTGCGTCGATAGCCAGACTGAAGCGGTCAATTTCGTTTTGAATGGCCAGTTCCAGCGGCGTGTTGATGCTGCCTTTTTCTTTGTAGCCACGCACGTGCAGGTTTTTATGATTATTACGACGATAAGCCAGACGGTGTATCAGCCACGGATAACCATGGAAATTGAAGATGATCGGTTTATTCAAAGTAAACAGGCTATCAAAATCTCGATCCGACAAACCATGCGGATGCTCGCTGGTAGGCGCCAACTTATACAAATCCACCACGTTAATAAAACGAATTTTAATGTCAGGGAAGAATTCACGCAGCAAGGCGGTGGCGGCTAGTGCTTCTTTGGTCGGAATATCCCCGGCACTTGCCATCACTAAGTCAGGCTCGGCGTTACCATCACTGCTGGCCCATTCCCAAATACCGATTCCTTTAGTGCAATGCTTGATCGCGGCATCCATATCCAGATATTGCAGATGCTTTTGTTTGTCGCAGACGATCACGTTGATGTAGTTAGTGCTGTTCAAACAATGATTAGCGACTGACAACAGGCAATTGACGTCAGGTGGCAGGTAAATTCGCGTCACCTCGGAGCTTTTGTTGACTACAAGATCCAAAAAGCCTGGGTCTTGATGGGTAAAACCGTTGTGATCTTGCCGCCAGACAGTTGAGGTAATCAGCAAATTCAATGACGAAACAGGCGCGCGCCAGGATACGGCTTTAGCCATCGCCAGCCATTTGGCATGTTGATTGAACATTGAGTCAATCACATGCACAAACGCTTCATAGGTGGAAAAAAAGCCATGACGCCCAGTTAGCAAATAGCCTTCCAGCCAGCCTTCCAAAGTATGCTCGGACAACATTTCCATCACCCGACCGTCGGCAGATAATTCCCCGCCGTCGGTATCTTCCGGAAAACGATCAGCCAGCCAGGTTTTTTTGCTGACGGCGTAGACATCGTCCAGTTTATTCGAGCTGTTTTCATCCGGTCCAAACACGCGGAAGTTGGTCATATTTTCGCGCATGATGTCGCGTAAAAACTTACCCAGTGGCCGCGTGTTTTCCGCCGAGACAGCGCCGGGTTTATCCAGCGTAAATGCGTAATCACGAAAATCCGGCATGCGTAGCGCTTTTCTTAGCAAACCGCCATTGGTATGCGCATTGGCACTCATACGCCGATTACCTTTGGGCGCTAAGGCTTTCAGGGCTGGGATCAGCGTGCCATTGGCATCAAACAATTGCTCAGGCTTATAGCTGCGTAACCAGTCTTCCAACTGTTTAAGATGCTGAGGGTTTTCTTTCACGCTGCTCAATGGCACTTGATGTGAACGCCAAAAACCTTCCACTTTGTGACCGTCTACTTCTTTTGGTCCGGTCCAGCCTTTGGGACTGCGCAAAACGATCATCGGCCAACGCGGTCTAGTTGCATCACCCGTGCTGCGCGCGTGTTCTTGAATACGGCGAATCTCAACTACGCAGGCTTCCAGCGTGCTTGCCATTAACTGATGCATGGTTTCAGGATCGCTGCCTTCAACAAAGTAAGGTGTGTAACCATAACCTTGAAACAGCTGCTCCAGCTCCTCATGAGAAACCCGCGACAATATGGTCGGGTTGTTGATTTTGTAACCGTTGAGATGAAGGATGGGCAACACCGCGCCATCGCGAATTGGGTTAAGAAATTTATTGCTATGCCAAGAAGTAGCCAGCGGTCCGGTTTCTGACTCACCATCACCGACGGCCACCGCCACAATTAAGTCAGGATTATCAAACGCGGCGCCGTAAGCATGGGAAATACTGTAACCCAGCTCGCCGCCTTCGTGGATGGAACCCGGCATTTCCGGTGTGCAATGGCTACCAATACCGCCTGGAAATGAAAATTCCTTGAAGAATTGCAACAATCCTTCTTCGTCTTCACCTTTGTTGGGATAAACCTCTGCGTAAGTGCCTTCTAAGTAAATTGGACCTAATAAACCGGGTGCGCCATGACCTGGACCGGCCATAAACAAGGCATTGAGATCGTATTTGTTAATAAGCCGATTTAAATGCACATACATAAAGCTTAAACCGGGACTGGAACCCCAATGGCCCAACAGTCGATTTTTGATATGTTCAGGTTTTAGTGGTTCTTTCAGCAGAGGATTATCTTGCAAATAAATCATGCCGGCGGCCAAGTAATTACAGGCGCTCCAATAGGCATTCAATAAATGGACTTCTTCCGTCGTCAACGACGTATTAGCACTGTTGGGAGTTGTCATGGCTGTTCTCTTTAGAGGGAAATATTAAATTTAATAAGTGTAGTGTAGTTCACAAAAATCATCAGCCAAGCTTACCGTTATCAAGCAAATCGATCAGGTAACCAGCCCTTCTCAACGCAGTCACGAAAGCACCAAGCGGGGGCGGTCTCTGTTTTGTAACTCCAAAAAAACCAGCCCAAATACTTCTCAAAGGTAAGTAATTGCGCGGCCGCATAACCGCGATAGGCAACATCCATTTGGAAATCATCCATATTTTCCAATGCGTGATTAAACGGCCCTTCGGCCCACAGCGATACTATCTTCAAATCAAGGCCCAAACTCCATTCGCCTAAATAGACGGGCTGACCCAGCTCATTGATAATTTCATCCGCCTCGTTTTTCCAATCAATTGCCGCTTTATGCATGTGTCCGTAAATATCGGTATCAATATCCTCTCTAACAAAACATTGATAACGGTGCATATCAAACACCACATTGCTAAATTCCGGCTGACTGATAAAACCCGTGAACTCATGAAATGACCTAAAGCCATCATGAAATACCACCGCCACATCTTCAGGCTGACAATACAGACGAATGCGCTGGTAAGCATTGAGGTAAAAGTCTTTAAGCACATCAGTGGGTATATCCCAGCGCGGCTCATTGAGCACTTCAATGGCATGCAAGGCAGGACGTTGTTGATAGCGCTGAGCCAAACGCTCCAGCACAAGCAATGAAAAATTAATGTATTCAGGCTGAGTGTGCCATTCGCACACATCTTGAATGCCGCCGTTGTCAAAACCGTTTTGGCATCCCGGCGCAGCGTGTAAATCCAATACTATCGCTAAATCAAACTCCTCAGCCCAATCAAAAGCACGATCCAGCACCTCAATGCCACCCACTACAAATGGCTCAGGATTATCGCCATAAGTTCTGTGATAAGGATAACCCGCCCCAAATATCCAATGTCCCACTGGAATTCGCACCGCATTAATGCCCCGTTGCGCCAGCCAGGCAAAGTCATCGCGGGTGATAAAGGTATTCCAGTGTTGCTTAAGTATCTCATCAGCACGATCGCCTAATTCAACGCAGTAAGTGGTTTCATCGGCGGCTTGTAAACCTTCAAAAACACTCGGTGTCATCCATTTTTCCAGCACCAGCCAACCACCCAGATTGACGCCGCGCAGTTTTTTTCCGTAGTTATTGTTGAATACTTGGTTCATATAGAGTCCTTTTGACTTAATGGATTAGCAAATATTTATTGAAAGGTTCGGTCGGCGTGTTTAATCCAACCCGAAGCATGGTGACCTTTGGGATCGCGATGCGTCCAATGGATAACGCCACCTTTATTATTCCACTCATACTCACCATAAAACTCGACGCTATCCTTTTCTTTCAGATCGTCAATTCGTGCAGCAAGGCTTGTGTTATGCGCGATTAGTAAAGTCTGGCCTGAACTCAGGCGAACAAGAAACCGTTGATGTCGGCTGCCATTGTTATCGTCGGGAAGCAGTTTGATGACCGAAGCCGTGCCCTGAACTTGAAAATCACTACGCTGCGTTTTATAAGCTTCAGCCAATAATTGCTCACTGTTTTGGCTAACTGCAACCGTCTCGCCCACTGCATAGCTGGCATTATTAACCGTGCCAACATACAACATGGCAACGACGACGATGATCAATAATTTTTTCATTCCCTTCCTCAAATAATCGATTAGCTTATGGGTTCGGTTTGGACAATATCAAAATTAACTGTTTCGGACTAGACAAATGCTGCATTCGACACAACTTATCGCGATGGATTCGACGCTCTTAAGATGTGCATAAAACAACAACCCTTCCGTGAATGTGCTTCTGCCATGCTGATTAAACAGCAGTTACAAGCATCACATCATAATTAAAGACTTTCGTTTACCAGACAATAGATATTATTTTTTCCAAAAGTTTTTCTTATTCAGACAGTTACTTAAGAACTCCTGATGCCGCGGCCAAAAATTTTAGAGCGGCATTAAAATTGCTTTTACTAATACCCGAGAATCATTAATCAACCTGATCGGATCATCGGGGTCTTGCGACCGGCGCAGCCACTGCATATTAAGTGCTTGATTAATCGATCTTATAAATTGCAATTTAATCATTACGTATTTTGGAGAAATCTCATGTCTAACCGCTTTTTGAAAACCTCTTTAGCTAATGTGCTGCTAATCACCAGCTTGGTAGGCGCTGTGCCAGCTGATGCCCATCATGCCTTTTCTGCCGAATTTGATGCCGACCAACCTGTCGAAGTAAAAGGCGTTGTGACCAAGTTTGAGCTGGTAAACCCACATAGTTGGCTGTATCTGGATGTAAAAGGACCGGATGGCACGTCGACCAATTGGGGATTCGAATTCGGCGCGCCGTTCTCTTTAAAGCAAAAAGGACTGACCAAAAAAGGCCTGCCTGCAGGCACTGAAGTATCAATAAAAGCATACCGTGCCAAGAATGGCAAAAGCTTCGGTTATGCAGTCACCACCTCCTTTGCTGATGGGCGCAGCTATCAAACTGGCGGTGCGCTGGATGCCCCTAATGCTGGCGGTACAACAGGCGCGGCTGGTGCCGGGCAATAAATGTTTGGATCAAACAATTAAAATCAGGAGATACGTTCTTGAATAACCAATTAAAACAACAACCATGGCTTAGCAAACTTGGTGTGACATTGTTGCTGACTGCCAGCGTTTTGGCTTTTGCATCCACAAATGCGACCGCAGCTGGCATTAAAGTTCCGCGTCTGAGCAACGGCAAACCCGATTTTTCGGGAATTTGGCAAACCACCAGTGCCGCCGACTACGATCTTGAACCGCATTCAAACCGCAAAGATGCACCACCCGGACCGGGCATTGTGGAAGGGAATGTCATTCCATATTTACCAAAAGCGCTGGAACAAAAGAAGAAGAATTTCGAAGCTAGAGAAACAGACGACCCTAGAATCAAAGGCTATACGCTGGGTGTGCCACGCGGGATTTATTATCCTGAGCCGTTTCAGATATTTCAGCGTGCAAATGATGTGAATATCGTGCATCAATTCGGCCACTCTGTTCGTACTGTTTATACCAATGGCTCCGAACATCCGGAAGATCCCTGGGACTGGTGGTTAGGTGATTCTCGTGGTCATTGGGATGGCGACACGCTGGTTGTGGATGTCAGACATTTCAACGACAAAACCTGGTTTGACCGTGCCGGTAATTATCACAGCGATGCTCTGCATGTTACCGAACGCTGGAAATATATCGACCCCAATACCATTGAATACAAAGCCACCATCGAAGACCCTAATGTATTTAGCCGCCCTTGGGAGGTCAGCGTGATCTTGAATCGCCATCGCGAAAAGAACTTTCAGCTGATTGAAGATTATCGCTTCACACTGGATTACGACGACGCCTATCCACCCAAGCCTGAAAAACAATAAAAATTGTTTTTCAGTTAACTAACGGTTCGGATTTTTAAAGAATATATGAGGATTATATGAAATACAGAATGAGTCATCGGCAACTCACCGCCTCGAGCCTGATACTAGGAGCGCTCGCAATTGCCCCTATTATCGGAACTGCGGCCGAAGCAACCAAAGCACAATCAGCAAAGACCGGACAAGAACAACAACCTGCCCCCACACAACCGAGGGCAAATCCAGGCATTGAGCAAGAAAAGACCGTGCCTCAAATCGCATCGGGAAAGTGGGCCGGAAAGCGACTAACTGATGGACA
>JAUYMX010000415.1 GCA_030699345.1 Methylococcaceae bacterium | reverse complement strand
TTTGGGAGCCTAGTGCTTGAGATGGATTATTTTGTATGCCATTGAGCAACGCTGAGAGAGTTTTATTGGCCTCCTCCATGTTTTCGATAGGCTGAATTTTGGTGAGATTTTTAGCAGCGGCTGTGGCCGAAAGTTTTAGCGAGTCGCTGGAAAGATTGACTGTCGATTTAGACTTGTCACCGTCGTTATCTTGAACCGGCCGAGCTTCGGTAACGGACTCATTGGTTTCATTGAGGGCGTTGTTGGTATTACGTTGTATTGAAGTTAGGCTAGATAGAGTGTTTTGTAGTGGTTGTGGAATTGCTTTGGTTTCCATTTCAGTTACCTTAAAAAGTTATCAACGGAATAAAAAACAGCATTTATTTGAATACCAATTTGCGTTGTGTTTCGAGCAGATAATCGCCTAAGGCATCGTTGGTACGATCAAACTTGATACCGTATTGAGTCTGGTCAGCAAGCGCTTTACGTACTACTTTGGCTTGAATAATAAAGCTTTTAAGATCTTCAAAGGTTAGCGTTAAGGTGATTTTTTTATTAATAGGCAGTTTCTGGCTAGTAGCAATCAGAACGCCTTTGCTACTTATATCTATTAATTCAACAAAAATGTCTTTGTTAAAACGAAAGCCAAAGTTGAACCAACTAATCTTGCAAACAGAGGCGGCAATGTCTTCTCGGATATAGCGTGTTGCAACACGTTTGTTAGTAATAGGTGCGTCGGAAAAATCAATATCAAACAGATCATCCGGAAATTCTAAATTGTCATCAAAATCGGACATAAAATTCCTACAAGGCAGTTGCCTATAAAAGTTAGCTCAAGTATCAACCGTAACATGATAAATTTCAAATGCTGACGGGATAAACTTAAAAGCAAAAGCTAAAAATATCCCTGAATCCGTTAAAATTAACCAACTGTGTGTTTTTATTGGAAGACAATGCTCTCAATTAAGTCGTTTTTTCAGATCACTATTAAGTGTTTGTTGTTAACTCAGTTAATCGCTGTCGGTACTGCGCATGCTGCGACAGCCAAAGCTAAACAGATTATCAACATCGCCTATTTAACCCAAGAACAAGCCCCGCCACCGGCGCTATCCAATCTTGATCCATTCATTAAAGATAACGGCTTGCCAGGTGCTGAGCTAGGCATTGCCGACAACAATACTACCGGTCAATTTACCAGCCAGCAGTTTGTTTTGAAGGCTTTTATTGTGCCGCTAGATGGCAATGTCGTTGATACATATAACAAAAATATTGCCGGGCAATACGCATTTATAGTGGTCAATTTACCCGCAACACAATTGCAACAGTTAGCTGATGTGCCTGCAGCCAAACAAGCCGTGTTATTTGACGTAGCAACCACGGATGATGAATTACGTAACGGCCAATGTCGCAGTAATGTTTTACATCTATTGCCAAGCCGCGCAATGCGCGCCGATGCGTTGGCGCAGTACATGATGAAAAAGCGCTGGACTAAATGGTTTTTGGTGGTTGGACCCAATCAGGAAGATCGATTATATGCAGACGCCATCAAGCGAGCTGCGAAGCGCTTCGGGATGAAAATCGTTGCCGAAAAAACGTGGGAGCATACGTTTGATGCCAGAAAAACCGCACAATCCGATGTGGCGGTATTCACACAAGTAGACGATTACGATGTATTGGTAGTTGCAGATGAACAAGGCTTGTTTGGCGAATATCTGGATTATCGTACTTGGCTCTCAAGACCCGTTATCGGCACTCAAGGTTTACAGGCGACCGCCTGGCATAAAACCCATGAACAGTGGGGCGCAGTGCAGATGCAAAATCGCTTTAAAGATAAGGTCGGACGCTGGATGGAAGAACAGGATTACGGCGCTTATTTGGCGGCCAGAGCCATTGGCGAAGCAGCCACACGTATCAAAAGCAATGAGTTAAAGCCGGTGAAAGAGTATTTGTTGAGTGATCAATTTGCTTTGCAGGGTTATAAAGGCAATCCTTTGTCATTCAGGCCCTGGGATGGGCAATTGCGCCAGCCGGTCTTATTATCAGCGCCAAGATCGCAGGTCGCGGTGGCACCGATAGAGGGATTTCTGCATCCCAAAACCGAATTAGATACATTGGGTTATGATCAACCCGAATCACAATGTCAATGGAGCAAACAATGATGAAGAAAAATATACTTGGACTGTTTTTATTAACGACATTAACTGGACAGGTTAATGCAGAAACAGTTTTTGTAACGCTGGAAAAAGACAATGCTTTGGCTGTAATTGATCCGATTGCCGGAAAATTACTCAAGACTGTGCCGGTAGGTCAGCGCCCGCGTGGTATTTCGATTAGCCCGGATAACAAATATCTGTATATCGCTACCAGTGATGACAACACTATTAAAGTGATTGATGCCAACTCTCTTAAAGAAGTCGGTAAATTACCATCTGGTGAAGATCCGGAAACATTCGCGCTAAATCCGAAGGGTGATCGGATGTACGTGTCCAATGAAGATGACAGCATGGTGACTGTGATTGATGTCGCCAAGAAAAAGGCCATCAAACAAATTAAAGTGGGTGTGGAGCCTGAAGGTATTACTGTCAGTCCTGATAATAAGTGGGTGATTAGCGCCTCTGAAACCACCAATATGTTGCACTGGATTGATACTAAAACCAGTGACATTACCGATAATACCTTGGTCGATCCGCGTCCCCGCGCTCTGGGGTTTACCGCCGATAGTCAGCAATTATGGGTGACATCGGAAATGGCCGGTACCTTGATGATTCTTGATGCCAACACCCGGCAATTGCTCAAAACAGTTAAGTTTGCAGCACAAGGTGTGACCGCCGATAAAATTCAACCTGTAGGCGTTGTCATAGATAAAGAGCGTAAGCGCGGCTATGTAGCATTGGGGCCAGCCAATCGCGTTGCGGTGATTAATGCGCAAACTTTTGAGGTAGAAAAATACTTGTTGGTTGGACAGAGAGTCTGGAATCTGGCGTTTTCACCCGACCAAAAAAGGTTGTATACCACCAATGGCGTCAGTAACGACATTTCCATCATCGACCTTGACGAGCAAAAAGTGACCAAATCCATCGCTGTCGGTACTTACCCGTGGGGCGTTGCGGTAAAACCATGAGTGAAAAAGTCGCGTTATCCATTGACGATTTAAGTTTTTCTTACGGCGGTAAAAAAGCCCTAGATAATGTTGCTTTTTCCATTCGCTCCGGTGAATGTACTATTTTGCTTGGCCCCAACGGCGCCGGTAAAAGCACACTGTTCGCATTAATTACCCACTTATATGACACCCATCAAGGCCGTATTGAATTATGTGGCTTTGATGTCAAACAACACACCCGCAAAGCTTTGGCAAAACTGGGAGTGGTGTTTCAGCAAACTACCTTGGACATGGATTTGTCGGTTGTACAAAACTTACGCTACCACGCTGCATTACACGGTATGAGTGGAAAACTGGCGATGCAGCGTATTCAAAAAGAGCTGGAGCAGCTGAATATGTACGACCGGCGTTTTGAAAAGGTCCGCCAGCTGAACGGCGGCCATCGGCGCAGGGTGGAAATTGCTCGGGCATTGCTGCATAAGCCAGAAGTGCTGTTGCTGGATGAGCCGACCGTCGGTTTGGATGTGCCCAGCCGTCAATCGATTGTCGATTATGTGCATCATCTTGCTGCCAACGAAAATATGGCGGTGTTATGGGCCAGCCATTTAATCGACGAAATTTACCCGGATGACCATTTGGTGGTGTTACACAAAGGCCAAGTTAAAGCCAATGGCACGGTAGACGAAGTGCTGCAACTCACTAATAGCACGTTAATCAAAGATGCTTTTTATCAGTTAACGCAAGGAGAGCAAGCATGAACATTCTGCATTATTGGCGCGCCATGTGGGGCATTGTCGGGCGCGAACTATGGCGATTTGTCACCCAACGCGAGCGCTTTATTTCGGCCTTAGTCAGGCCCTTGATCTGGTTATTTGTGTTTGCGGCCGGATTTCGTGCGGCCTTGGGTTTGGCGATTACGCCGCCTTACGAAACTTACATACTCTATGAGGTTTACATTACTCCCGGCTTGCTGGGGATGATTCAGTTGTTCAACGGTATGCAGAGTTCCTTATCCATGGTCTACGACCGGGAAATGGGCAGCATGCGCATCTTGCTGGTATCGCCATTGCCACGCTGGTTTTTATTACTCAGTAAATTATTGGCGGGCACCGGTGTATCGATTGTGCAGGCCTATGTGTTTTTAGGAATCGCCAGAGCGTATGAGATTGAAGCACCGTGGCAAGGTTATTTGTGGGTGTTGCCCGCGTTGGTATTATCGGGATTAATGCTGGGGGCGTTAGGCTTGTTGTTGTCGTCATTCATTAAACAATTGGAAACCTTTGCCGGGGTGATGAACTTTGTGATTTTTCCGATGTTCTTTATGTCAACCGCGTTGTACCCGTTATGGAAACTGCAAGAATCCAGCGAA
>JAUYMX010000406.1 GCA_030699345.1 Methylococcaceae bacterium | reverse complement strand
ATCGCCTTGATACAGGCTTTCGTTGGATAATGCTTCAAATCTGAGCTTATCAGCCGCGTCTGAGGCATTGGAAATTAACTCGCGTAAGAAAATCTCTTTGTTGCTATACAACGAATGGATCATCAAATGTAGAAGATGCTTAACCTCAGTTTGGAAGCCTAAGGTTTCTTTTTTGGTTTCAACAGTCATTTTCAGTTTTTTCCTCTTCAGTTATAAAAAATCAAGTCCTGCATTTATGGGGATGTATTGTTTTTTTTCAAGCCTAAGCTGGACAGCAAAAAATATGGCACTACCCTTTAACCCCATATGAAGCTAAATCTCAACTCTCAACACATCCTAGTCGCAGAAGACCAAGCGGTCATGCGCGAAACCCTCAAGCATATTCTGTATGACATGAATGCCCAGCGCATTGTTGAAGCAGAATCAGGGGTAAATGCCATCGCAGCAATGCGTAAGAACAGTTTTGACATAGTTTTGTGCGATTACAATCTTGGCACTGGCAAAAATGGTCAACAGGTGCTTGAAGAAGCTAAACACCTTAAATTACTCCCCTTCAATGCGATCTTTATCCTGGTCACCAGCGAACAAAATCCGGGAATGGTGCTTAGTGCTGTTGATAATAAGCCCGACGATTATCTCATCAAGCCGTTTAACGGTCAGCAGTTGTTGAATCGCTTGGAACGTTGTTTTATGCGCAAGCAAGCCCTGGCCGATATTGAGATTGAATTGGATCAAGGCAATTTGTATCAAGCTATTGGCAATTGCGAAAAGCTGCTGGCCCAAAATGATAAAAAAATGCGCATGCAGTTGCTAAAAATTCGCGCAGAACTTGCCCTTAAAATCAGTGATTTAAAAACTGCCAAGGCAATCTATCTTGATGTTTTATTAGAACGAGACCTGCCGTGGGCTAGATTAGGCCTCGCCATCATCGCTTTTATGCAAGCGGATTACGAACAAGCAATAGATGGCTTACAAGATATTATTCTGCAGTTTCCTATGCAATTGGAAGCCTACGACTGGCTGGCAAAAGCGCATGAAGCAACGGGTAACATTCAAGCTGCCTTAACAGCATTAAATCAAGCTATTGAGCTGTCGCCACAAACCATATTACGCCAACAACAAATCGCTTTATTAGCGGACAAAGCTGAGCAAGTTGATATTGCCAACAAAGCCTACAGAGCGGCTATTAAGCTAGGCAAGCATTCTGTACACAAATCATCACGTGACTTTTCTGGGTTAGCCAAAAATTTATTAAAAAATAATCCCAACAGCAACTTGCTTAATTTGGTGAGTGACTTGTTAGAACAATTTCCAAACGACCCCGAAGCCAGGCTCAGAGCCGCTACCTTAGAAAGTGAAATTTATGGCGCTCTAGGAAAAAACGTACTGGCGCAGGAATCTTATGAGAAAACAGTCAAATTAAATGAACAATTTGGTCAGGAAGCGCCAAGAGAACTTCGTTTAGAAATAGCACAAGCCTGCTTTAAAAAAGGAGATACCGAAGTTTTCGATCACATCATGCAAGACTTGATCAAAACCAATATTGACGACAAAAAATTTCTTGAAACCATTACCCAGGTCTGTACCACTGTAATGGGCGAAAACTATGCTGAATCCTTAATACATAGAGTTAAACAGGAGCTGGTTGATATAAATAACAACGGCGTTAGCTTGTTTAAAGAAGGCAAAATTAAAGAAGCCTTGGGGATATTAGAGCAAGCTGTTGGCAATCTGCCGAACAATCAGACTATCGTACTGAATATCACCAAAATTATGCTGCATGACCTTAAAACATCAGGCAGCACCATGGCCAAAGTCCAGAAAGCTCAAGCGTATATTAACAAGGCCGTTCAACTAGGCATTACCCATGACAAAATTGGTGGCCTACAAACGGAACTGGCCCGCCTCGCCAGCACTAAACTCAAATAAAATAGATTTCATGACAGATTCACAAGCTCTTACTGTTCACTTCCCTGCGATTTTGGCGTCTTCAGTCCATGATATGAAAAATTCGCTAAGTAATCTTCGTGCGCTTATTAGCCAACTAGAAAGCCAGTACCCCGAAGCTAAGCCGCCGGAATTTAAACAATTGGAATTTGAATCAAATCGTTTAAATAACAGCCTAATGCAACTGCTGACTCTCTATAAAATCGATGCCTCGCAATTTAATCTTAATGTCGATGAAAGCAGCGTGAGAGATATTTTGAATGAGATTGTTGCTCAACAATCCAGCTTGTTGGCTCTAAGCGAAATTGAGCTAATTGCCGAGTGTGACGACGATTTATTTTGCTTTTGCGATAGCACTTTAGTCAGCAATGCCATCAGCACATTAGTAAATAATGCTCAGCGTTATTGTCACAGCAAAATATTGTTATCCGCCAGACAGGAAGACGAGTATGTGGTTTTTTATATCGAAGACGATGGTGCGGGCTATCCAGAGAACTTTCTAGCCGATAGTCAGAAATCCTTCGGGATTGATGTAGTCACCGGAAACACTGGACTGGGACTGTTTTTTGTAGCAACTATTGCAAAAATGCACCGTCAAGGCAGCAGTCATGGCTACATTAAGACAGACAATGCCAGCAGCTTGGGTGGCGCCAGATTTAGTCTGTATTTACCATAGGTTTGACGGCCGCAAACAACAGGCAAACTGTTAAAATTGTCTCCCAGGCATTGCCCGATTGCTGACCTTTAATTTGCTGATCCGCTTTGGCACTCCACAGCAAAATTTTATTAAGGTCATTTACACGTAATTTGTTTAAAACACTTTCCACCAACGGTTGACGCTTATCCCAAATTTGATTGTTTTTGTATACCAAGGCCCTATTCTGCCCTTGCGCAATGGCTTGCTGAACCTTAATTAAACTCCTGGCTTCTTTAGTTAACGCCCAAAGCACGATCGGCGCTGCAACACCTTCTGCTTGCAGCCCGGAGATGACTTTAAATATGCGTTTAACATTTCCGGCTAAGACCGCATCAACGAGCTTATAAACATCGTATCGAGAACTGTCAGCTACCACATCTTCAATTTGCTGAAGACTCAGTTTTGCCGCGCCATATAAAACGTATAGTTTTTCAATTTCCTGCGCGGCGGCCAGCATGTTGCCTTCAGTTCTGGACGCCAAAAGTTTCAAGCCTTGAGTATCAGCAGTTAAGCCTCGCTGTTGTAAACGCTGTTGCAACCAACTAATCAGGTCATGTCCTTCTTGTGGCCATACTTGTATGACACAACCAACGTTATCTAAGGCCTGAAACCAACGGGTTTTTAAAGCGTCTTTACCCAGTTTGCCCATGGTGATCAACAGCAAGGTATCGCTGTCTGGTCGATCGCAATAACTGATTAGCGCTTTTGAACCTTCAGCGCCCGGCGTTGCCGTGGTAAATCGCAATTCGATGATTTGTTTATCAGCAAAAATTGACATCGAATCGGCAGAAACCGCCAAACTGTTCCAATCAAAACCCGCATCAACTGACAACACTTCCCGACTGATAAACCCAGCTTTTCTAGCCGTTTTCCTGATGACATCGGCCACTTCACCCTGCTGCAGTGGTTCATCGCCAGTGATCACATAAACCGGCTGCAAGCCCTTTTGCAATAAGGCATTTATTTGCTTAGGGCTGCTGCGCATGGTTATTTTGCTTTTGCTTCTAAAACAACTCGAGCACGATTAACGATAGATCGCACGGCTTGTTCATACATTTCTTTGCGAATCACAGCCTCTTCATTATCTTTGGCGATAATATCTTGCTGATCATTGAAATATTCGCGTTTGATTTCCAGCGGCAAAAGTTCAGTTAAGGCAGTATTTTTGGAATTGGTAAGTTCGTACTCAAGATGATAAAGCAGCTCAAACTCGTTGGATTTACCACGTGAACTCAAAGACAGCGCTCTACGACGAAAATCTTCATTGCTAATTTTAACAACGATGCTTGCGCCTTCTGGTGACGTAAGCAACTGTCCTGAGGACGCTTTCATGATTTGCTTAAATTGCTCATGCAGCTGCGGCGTACCTCCAGTCACATAGACTTTTTTAAGGTCTGAAGGTAACGCATAAGCCCCCCTCAGATGATACCCGCAACTGCTTAACAGCAACGCCGCAAACAGCAAACCAATTCTTATAACCACTGACACCTCTTTAGACCACAATATTGACCAGCTTGCCTGGCACTACAATCACTTTTTTAACCGGTTTGCCTTCCAAGAATCGTATGGCTTGCTCATCACTTAATACCAGTTTTTCAATGTCTTCTTTGCTCGCATCCACTGATACCGATAACTTACTGCGCAGCTTGCCATTGACTTGAATTACCAATACCAGGGTATTTTGCGCTAACGCTGACTCATCAACTCTAGGCCATTGTTCACTAACAACAGCTTGTTGATGACCCAAATCAAGCCACAACTGATGTGTAACATGCGGCACAATCGGTGACAGCAGCAACACGATGCTTTCCAGCGCTTCTTGCCTTACAGCACGACCGTTATCTGACTCATCAACAAACTTGGATAAGGTATTGACCAATTCCATATTGGCGGCAATAGCGGTATTAAAAGTTAAGCGACGACCAAAATCGTCAGTGACTTTTTGAATCGTCAGATGCACTTGGCGGCGCACGGCTTGCTGTTCTTCGGTTAAAGCTTGTTTATCTAACGGCTGACTTTTGCCCGCCTCCACATGCTGATAAACCAGTTTCCACAATCTTTTAAGAAACCTGAATCCACCTTCCACACCGCTATCAGACCATTCCAGTGATTGCTCAGGTGGCGCGGCAAACATAATGAACAAACGCACGGTATCGGCGCCGTACTGATCGATTAATGCTTGCGGGTCAACAGTGTTGCCTTTGGATTTAGACATTTTGCTGCCGTCTTTGAGCACCATGCCTTGAGTCAACAGCTTTTTAAACGGCTCGTCACAGACTATCAAACCTTCATCACGCAGCAATTTGGTATAAAAACGCGCATACAACAAATGCAGAATGGCATGTTCGATACCGCCGATATACTGATCCACCGGCAACCAGTAATTGGCGCTGGAGTCCAGCATAGAATCCCCTCCACCCCCCTTTTGCAAAGGGGGGTGCTTTTCACTTCCCCCTTTAACAAAGGGGGACTGAGGGGGATTTTCACAAGTAAATCTTGCAAAATACCAGGACGATTCCATAAATGTATCGAATGTATCGGTTTCCCTGCGTGCAGGCTTGCCGCACTTGGGACAATCGACATGCGAGAAGGTCGGATGCGCCACCAGCGGCGATTGCGAACCATCCAGCACAACATCTCTGGGTAATTCAACCGGCAAATCAGCTTCAGGCACCGGCACCGTACCGCAATCGTCGCAATAAATGACCGGAATCGGTGCGCCCCAGTAACGCTGACGGGATACGCCCCAATCGCGTAGACGGAAATTGGTTTTGCGTTGGCCTTTACCTTGTTGTTCCAAGGTTTCGGCAATTTTTATAAACGCCTGCTGGGAACGCAGTCCGTCGAAAACTCCAGAATTTATTAAAACGCCTTTAGCTGTATAAGCTTGCGTTGAACAATCGGCTTCTCCGCCTTCGGCAGCAAAAATCACTTGCTTGATAGCAATGCCGTATTTTTGAGCAAATTCAAAATCACGCTGATCATGCGCAGGCACTGACATCACCGCACCGGTGCCGTAACTCATCAATACAAAATTGGCGATCCATACAGGCACTTGCTCGCCGGTAAGCGGATGAACAGCCTTGATTCCAGAATCCACACCGCGCTTTTCCATGGTTTCCATAGCCGCTTCCGATGTTTCCATCAGCTTGCATTCAGCAATAAATGCGGCTATTTCAGGATTGGTGTCGGCGGCTTTCAATGCCAACGGATGCTCAGCGGCGACAGCCAAATAAGTCACACCCATCAGGGTGTCTGGACGGGTTGTGTAAACTCTGACCGGCTTATCTGAATCCGGCACAGCAAAATCCAGCTCAACGCCTTCAGAACGACCGATCCAGTTGGCCTGCATGGTTTTGACCTGCTCCGGCCAACCGTCTAAGGTCTCTAGCGAGGTCAATAATTCATCGGCATAGTCGGTAATTTTAAGAAACCATTGCGCAATTTCTTTACGCTCGACGTGGGTATCACAACGCCAGCAACAGCCGTCAATCACCTGCTCGTTAGCCAGCACGGTCATGTCATTAGGACACCAATTGACTGGCGCTGTCTTTTTATAAACCAGACCTTTTTCCAGGAGTTTCAAGAAAAACCATTGCTCCCATTTGTAATATGAAGGATCACATGTGGCTAACTCTCTATGCCAATCATAAGCAAAACCCAACTGTTTAAGCTGGTTGCGCATGTAATCAATATTTTCGTAGGTCCAGTCTGCCGGATGAACGCCGTGCTTCATGGCGGCATTTTCGGCAGGTAGGCCAAACGCATCCCAGCCCATAGGCTGAAGGACGTTTTTGCCCAACATGCGCTGGTAACGGCTAATCACATCACCAATGGTGTAATTTCGCACATGTCCCATGTGCAGTTTGCCGCTGGGGTAAGGAAACATGGCCAGGCAGTAATACTTTTCCTGTGTGGACGACTCTGAAACATTAAACACACCCGAGGTTTCCCAAGCGTTTTGTGCATCTTGCTCGATGGTCAATGGTTGATAATTTTCTTGCATCCTTCTCGTCTTTTACCGGTCAAAAGCGGTAGAA
>JAUYMX010000404.1 GCA_030699345.1 Methylococcaceae bacterium | reverse complement strand
CATTTGCTGTACCACATGGATACCGGCATGTTCCGCAAGTTGATTGTGGAAAAAGCAGAGCATCATCATGACTAGCCGCTTGATATTACTGCTGTTGGCAATGACTGTTAGCGTTGCCGAAGCGCAAGAAGACCAAATGATTTTCAACCATTTCAAAGCTGAGCGCCTGGAATATGAAGGCAACGAAAACCTGAGTTTATTCAAATGGGATGTGCAGAATTGGATCGGTAACGACAAACACAAATTATGGCTTAAAACCGAAGGCGATTATGTCAGCGAGCAAAACATCTTCGGCCGCGCCGATTTGCAGCTGCTGTACAGCCGTAACATCAGCACCTTTTGGGATTTTCAAATCGGCGCGCGGCGAGCGTTTGAGCCCGAACGCACCTATGATGCCGTCATGGGCTTTCAGGGCTTAGCGCCGTATTTCATCGAAGTCGAAAGCGCCATATTCATCACCGATAATGGCAACGTATTGGGCCGGTTGGGCTTAGGTTATGAACTGCTGCTGACACAACGGCTGATTTTACAGCCGCGCATTGAAGTCAACGTCGCAGCCTCAGACATTGGCAATCGTGGTGTTAAAGCCGGGGTCACCGAATTCGAAACCGGCGTGCGTTTACGCTACGAGATCGAACGCGAATTTGCACCCTACTTAGGCTTTGATTATGTCGAAGAAGAATCCTTGCTCGAACATCACCACAGCGTACGCTTTGTGGTCGGGATGCGGGTTTGGTATTAACTAAAATTGATAACTGATATTACATAAGCAGAGATCATTCCCTTATGCCGCGGGCCGGTTCGTTTGGATTGAGTTTATTTGCCTGCATTTGATATGGTGTCACTTCAGTTGAATAATTGGGATGTAAACATACGCTCCATGATGGTTTACCTGACATTTGTAACTGTTGCATAGAACCAATCTTCCCCTAAAAACCGAGAATCTCCGCATGACCTTCAAAAAATCGCCCGACCTTCTAACCCTACTCTTGCTGCTAATCTGCCAGGGATTATTTACCACCCATCCAGCACAGGCCCAGCGCGAACCAAAAAAAGCCACCGAAATTATTGAAGAATGCTTAGTTGAAAAAGGGGGGCGTGAATTTTGCCAGGTAATCAGTAAACAACAGGTTAATGCCGACGCTCAAGCACTAGGTGCCGAAAACAGCCAATACATAACTCGAGCCGAGGCAGAACAAAAACAACGCGATGCCGAATACCAACAAATGTCAGAAGAATTGGAGAGGGGCAATCAGCAGCAGGAATTAGAACGCTTAAACGCCAATGCCCAAGACAAGTAGGCCTCAACGGAAATCGCATCCGCGAATTTAGTAAATGAGGGTTTTGGGATAGCATCAAAAACAACAATAATCCCGCCGACTTTCAAGCCTATTTAAGCCATGACTCAACCGGTAGTTTGCTCAATTAGCCCGCAACCGCTTAGCATCAGGACCACCGCCATCGCCATAAACCACTACGATGCTGCCCGCCAAAATAGTGAAAACAGCCAATAGGCATCAATGCATTTACTGTGCGTGGGCCATCTGGAATCGGCCAAAACCGGTCTGATAGGACATTGAAAATGTTGAACCTATAAATGGCAGCTATTTTGAAAAAAGGTGTCATTCAAAATGTAGGTGCGGTTAGCTTGCGTAATCGCTCTTTTCGAAGCCAACATAACACTCCGATTACGCTGTGCTAATCGGAGCTACGCGGGCTACCTATTCGTGGAAAATATGGTGAATACCTATTTAATGCGTAGCCAAAGAATTGTATTTATTAGTTATTAAGGAGGCTGGATGATTCGTTTGGATAATGTTCTGTTTTATCTGTTTGTTTTATTTTGTGCTATTGGAGGGATATTCAATCTAATAGCTCCTAAGAAAGTAATTGCATTTAGGCGAAAATTCCCAATGGGAGCTACATGGGTATCAGGCGGTTTTTTCTACAGAACGGAATCTCGTGTTCGAATGATTGGAATAATATTATTGTTTATTTCCGCTTTTATCATTGCCATGAAAATGCGGGTCGGGTTGACTTAATCTACGCAAAATCAATGGGGTCACAGCTGAATGGCACTTACTTAAGAGATAACTCATTGAATTAAGTAAATAAAGGGCTGGCTTGATGGTAAGCTTTAGTCGCCAAACCATCGCAACTACCCTTCAGCCACCCCTTATGCATACTAAACGTTCCGTGTTATCGCAACAACATCGCATTCAACGTTACGCGGCTGCCAGCGACGCCTTTAGTTTTTTCAATCAGCTGACCTCGCCAGAGCTATTTGACACGCTGGAATCAACACTGCCCGAGCATCGTGAGCGACTCTTTCCTCCAACAGAAACACTCTCCATGTTTCTTGCACAAGCCCTGAACCCGGATCGCTCCTGTCAAAACATCGTCAATGATACTGCTGTAAAACGGCTGATTCACGGCTTGCCGCAATGCAGCACGAAAACCGGGGGATACTGCAAGGCGCGGCAGCGCTTACCTTAATAACTGATGTTACGCACTGCGGCTGCTGCAGGCATAGAATAATTGCTGTTGACTGAATTTATGTGAGCCAGGTAGGGTGGGCAACGCTTTTCTGCCCACCATCTAATGCAATTACTTTGATTTTCTCGTGGGCACAAACAGCATGTGCCCACCCTTGTATCTTTAATCCCGCCATGGTTAGCTGCTGTGGCACTGAGACAGAATGAGCTTGAGCCCACCCTTAAGGTTCAACCTTGTCACGTAGATTAAGCCTTCTGTCTCGCTTCTGATGCCAGCTAAGACACTG
>JAUYMX010000401.1 GCA_030699345.1 Methylococcaceae bacterium | reverse complement strand
TATTTGGCAGCGTTCGCATATCGATTCAACCGGCGCTTCCAACTCGATACACTGCCAACCAGGCTACTGGTCGCGGCCGTTGCCATTGGGCCTCGTCCGGCTGAATGGCTTCGGTTAGCTGAAGCATCTAGCTAATCAAGTCATTAAATGAGTGCCAGCAGGTCGGACTTGAGTCTTATAGATGTGTTTAAAGCCCTTTATAAGCTTTCAATTTTTCCTGGCTGAGGGTGCTGCTTAATCAGGCGAGTTATATGTTGTCTTGGGTAAGGTAATTCGTTATTTTAATCAGAAAGCGTGCCGCGACACCTTTTGAGCGTAGATATCGAATTAACCGACGTACGCTGTATACCTTGGTATGCACGCCTGCTTGCTACTGTGAGCAGAAAGGAAACGGAGGTTAAAAAACCATTCCAGTTGTTCGAGCTATTGGGGTCTTTTATGTCCCTAATATGGTTCATTCTTTTATCATGAACGAGATTTAAGCTATTTCCCGTTAGAACTACGGGTTTCCTTAGGTGTATTGGGAAAGGCTAGGAGAGGATTATCAGCTTAAGAATTGCATGTTATAAATAAACCAGTCAAATTTTAATGGTTAACATTAAGCATAGATGATCAGTCATGTTTAATGGGTGCGATTCAAACTGAGGCGGTCATTCAAGCAGCCTTCCTTGCTTGATTCCAATAGCTATCCCATTGCTGATTAGCCCGATTGAGCCGCAAGGCCATCATGTGATCTGCGTTGGCGGCACACCACCACGATCCCGGAAGCTTGAGTCGTTTCTGGACAATGTAGCGATTCGCGCTCCGAACCAAACGGCAAGCCGTTCGCCAATGCCTTGGGGTAGTCGAGTTGATTCTGTCGGCGGCTCAAATAACGGTAACAAGATCGTACCGATGCCTGGCTATCCGGCATGTCTCCGGCCTCAAGATGCGCCCGGAGGGGCTCGAGGACGTCCGCACGTTGCCCACTTTTGAGCGCGTCTTTTTGCTGATTGAACCAGACTTTGGCCACGTCTGCCTCCGGGTGAATTGCTGAGGCGGCAGCCCCCAGGTAATCGCAGGCATGATAGAAATCGACCAGATACTCACCCTGACTCCCGAAGCGCTCTTCCACTTGCCGCGCAATCCATTCGGCACCATCGCCGACGGCATGCACCTGGGTCGTCTTGCCGAAACCCGCCTTTTTGGCGCTCGCAAACAGTTGCTTTCCGGCCTCTTTCACATCGCCTTGCAGCGTGCCGCCATAGCTCAAGGTTTGGCTGCCCGCCGCATGCGCCAAACAGAGTCTGGCTTCTTTCCACTGCAAGGTCTTGCCTTTGCGCCGGTCTGTTTGCGCGGTATCGGCTTCGACAATCGGTACCATGCCGCCATCCATTTTAACGATGACCGACCGGCACCCCGCCTCACGGGCCAAGTCTCATCCACCGGCGCCGTGGTATAAATGGTTTGGGCATGCGCTTCGGTCACCCGCCGTAGGGTGCACTCGGCCAGTAGGATCCCGTAATGCTCGACCAATTTGTCCTCGACCTGGGCAAAGGCGACATCGACGCCAAAGTCGGTTACCACCCGCTGCAACGGTCGCGAACATCCCCGATGGCGTGCTTTGGCCCGCTTCACAAAGGGGCGAAGGTGCTGGCTTCCCAAGCGATACTGAATCTCTTCTACGCTGACTTCACCAAAGGTGCTGTGCCCTGCAGTTTTTTTACCCGCGCGCCGAACGCCGTCTTCGTGACTAATATCGTCCGCGGCCTTGTTGGCTTGGCCGTTTGCCCAAGCTTGTAACGATTCCTGACCCATCCGCCGCATCGGTTCCTCTCTTGTCAAATCAGGCGGTAAGGTGGGATAGATTACTCCGCCTCAGTTTGAATCGCACCCATGTTTAAATGTTTAATGTCGTAATTACTATTATCTAAATTATTTCGTTATAATATTCTATAAATATGTGCTATTTATAAATGGTATTGTGTGGTTGTTTTAATTCTTTTATTCCGAAATATATCTACCACTATTGTTTTAATACACAATTTAAATGCCATTTTGCCACTTAATATGGGCGAAATTTCTTCTGGCTGCAATTTTATACATAGATAGCAAATGATTAGCGTATTACTTGTAGATGATCATGAACTCGTTAGAACAGGGATTGAAGTTTTGTTAAATAGCGCTGACGATATAGTGGTTGTAGGTGTGGCTAAATCTGGTGAAGAGGCAATTGAAGCAGTGCAAGCTATGTCGATAGATGTTTTGGTGATGGACGTTAATATGCCAGGTATTGGTGGAACTGAGGCCTGTAGAAGAATTCTGCAACTTAACCCAAGTGTTAAAATAATCGCGTTGTCCATCCATAATGACGGGCCTATACCTCAACAATTATTAAAGCTAGGTGTGCTAGGATTTATTTCTAAAGGTTCTCCTGTTGATGAAATGCTAAAGGCAATTAAAAAAGTAATCGTTGGCGAGCGTTATTTGTGCACCGAAGTTGCCAGTAACTTAGCATTTAATGCGCTGCCGGGCGTTAATGACTCACCATTTAGTAAGCTTTCGCCTAGAGAATCTGAAATTGTTATGTTGATATTGCAAGGTAGGGCTATTAAGGAAATGGCTAATTTACTTGGTTTGAGTGATAAGACTGTAAACACTTATAGGTATCGTTTGTATGATAAATTGCAAATCAAAAATGATGTCGAGTTGACGCGGTTGGCAGTGAAATTTGGACACATAGATATGGCGTTAATTTGAGTTACAGTGTTCGTATGAACGAGTTAAAGATTTAATATTTTTTGAGCTTTTAAAAATGCATCTCTAAAGTCTAAGTATAAAGGTTTGTCGGTTGTCAGCATCTCCTTTATTAAGCTGTGTTGTAATTGATATTTGATATCGCCAATTGCCAATGCACCTACGGCTACTGCATCCTTGGAGTTGAGTGCCAATTGCAATGGCGCGCCGTTGTCTCCTCGTTTTATTCCTTCAATACCCAATGGTGGTACAGCATTAACATCACCAACAACTTTTAGATTAATAGCCGCATTTAGTACGTTCGCATTTAAAACCTGAATACCTGCTTTTGCAGTGCAAAAAATTATGTCGCAAGATTTGATTAGCTTAGCTTTTTCGATATCAGTTCCTGCGTAACCGCCTATCAGAGAGCTAGCAAAGCGACGATTGTATCCGTGGGCGACATCCTCTGCAGTTTCAATAGATAAATGGTCTACTATAGTGGTTTCGGCGCCTGCCAATGATGATATTACTCCTGTTGCAATCCCTACGGGCCCTGTTCCGCCAAAAATTAAGGCTTTACAGTCTTTTAGCTCTTTATTGTGTTTCTCTTTAAGTTGTTTTGCAACGCAAGCCACTAGAGCTGCTGCTGTTGTAAAGGCTCCGCTGGGATCTGCAAATACGGATATTTCAAAAGGTGGAACCATTGCTTTTTGGCTTGCACTTAGCATATCCATAGCAAGCGCGAAATCACGCCCTCCAATAAAAATAGCTGTGCGCTTAATACCTGCCGGACTGCGTGAGAATATTGCATCTTGCGTCAATCCATGCACGCTCTCCAATTTAACGTTGCTATAAGGCATGAGTACATCAAAACCAGCATCCATTGCCATATTTATATCAAATGGGCTGTTATGAGGCATTGGGTCTAGCATGTGAAGAATGCTACGTTTTTCCATTGAGCTTATCCTGGGTATAAAAAGGGTTTTGAGTAACTATCACTGGGTCTTTGATTTTACATATTCCCTTGCTACTTCAAATGCGTGCTCAAAATGTAAGTAGACGGGTTTATCGCTCTCAATCATTTTTTTGAGAAGGCGATTCTGTGCTTGATATTTTACGTTGCCAATCGCTAATGCTCCAATTCCCACGGCTCCACTAACGGAGTTCTCAATTTTAGTTCCGTCATGAAAAGCATCAACTCCAGCAATACCAGCAGGTGGTACTGCATTAACATCAGCGGCAACCTTTAATTGTGTCGCTGTGGCAATAAGCTCTGCACTTAATAACTCTATACCAGCTGCTCCCGTCGCAAAAACAATATCAGTTGTTTTGATATATTCGGCCTTATCTGCATCAGCGCCAGCCAATATTTTAATCTTTCCATCACCAAATTCGTCGTTGCAAACATCGGCCACATGCTGAGCTTTTTCCAGTTGTCTGCCAATAATTCTTACGTTTGCACCAGCTTGAGCAGCGATTACGGCTGCTGCTTGCCCGACTGGCCCCGTTCCTCCCAATGCAAGAACGTTCTTTCCGGTAAGGGTTGTATTAAAATTTTTCAGTAACTCGCGTTCAACAGCAGCAACCATTCCCGCGGCTGTTGTAAATGCCCCACTTGGGTCTGCAAATACAGATACTTCAAAAGGGGGGACCATTGCTCGTTTTGCCATTTTAAGCATATCCATTGCTTGTTTTGTATCTCGTCCGCCAATAAATATCCCGGTACGTTTCAAGTTCTTTGAGCTGCGTGAAAAAATAGCATCCTGAACTAAGCCCTGAACTTCACTTGGTTCCACGTTTATATAAGGAACCGCAGAAACCCACCCAGCATCCATAGCCATATTTACATCAAAAGGACTAAGATTTTTAGCGGTTGTTAGCATGTGAAGGATAAATGGCTTTTCCATAGAATGTTCCTTAAAAAAATTATTTTTTGAAGTATAAGAGATATGAAATGTTTATAACAGGGTTGGGTTTGGGGTCGTAGGTATTTCTTTTGGTTCGAAGGTTGGCGAGAAGTGGTTTCAAAAGCTTGTAGTGCATATTTATTCCATTTAACGCTTATTATTGTTTTTAATTATACAGGTGCTTTTGATTTTTGCAGTGCTATGATTGATCTACTATTATCTGAACTCGTTTTTTTGGTCTTGGAATTGATAGTTGATTTTTAATAAAAAACTTTAAATATTCATGGAAATTACAGTGGAGGCCCGACGCCATTTACGGTTGGCGCATCGGGCAAAAATTCAATTATGTAGTAAAGATGAAGTCGTTATTGCCTATACCCGTGACTTGTCTGAAAGTGGGCTTTATGTCTTAGGTGGATTTAACTCTGCTCCGTTGCCAGGGGATATTTTGGAAGTTATTGTTTTAGGCATCGAAGATGCTTTGCCCAGGAGGGTTGTTGTAATACGTGTAGATGATGGCTCCGGCTTTGCTGTGGAATTTCTTGAATAAAGCTGAGTTTCTATTTTTGTAACTATTCAGCGTCAATTCGCGTGGCAACAGTTACGTCATAAAATCTGGCAGCTTGCCGTCGAAAAGGAGATTTAACGCCTGAGTGGCCGAAACATTGTTTTTCCGACAAGTAGACAGATAACTGCGGACACG
>JAUYMX010000398.1 GCA_030699345.1 Methylococcaceae bacterium | reverse complement strand
TATTTGGCAGCGTTCGCATATCGATTCAACCGGCGCTTCCAACTCGATACACTGCCAACCAGGCTACTGGTCGCGGCCGTTGCCATTGGGCCTCGTCCGGCTGAATGGCTTCGGTTAGCTGAAGCATCTAGCTAATCAAGTGCGGTTTTGTGTATCTGGTCGCCATCATCGACTGGTATAGCCGCAAAGTATTGGCATGGCGACTATCCAACACCATGGATGCCAGTTTCTGTGTCGACTGCTTGACCGGTGCCATCAAGGATTACGGGCTGCCGGAGATTTTTAATACCGACCAAGGCTCACAATTTACCAGCGACAACTTCACCGGTCTGTTGCAACACCATCGCATCACCATCAGCATGGACGGCCGCGGTCGGGCCTTGGACAATATCTTTGTAGAACGCTTATGGCGAACCGTGAAATATGAAGAGATTTATCTAAAAAAATACGACAGCTTGCCAGACTTACTCATTGGACTGACAAGCTACTTCCAGTTTTACAACCAGGAAAGACGTCATCAGTCACTGGACTACCAAACACCGAGCCAGGTGTACCAGACCGCCACTGGAGGCGGTGCGATGATTGTCGATAAATTTAATAGCGCGAAGGAAATGAAAATCCCTCGTGCAGAAGAATTGGGACAGCGCCATTCAGCTGTAATGTAAACAGGCCTCTATCTTAAACTGGCTGAATATTTGTCTGGACGGCGGGGTCCACTTTACTGCAGCGGCAGAACATGACGCTCAATTTCTTGATGACTGTTTTGTGGATACTGGTGATATTAAATTTCTATTGGATAGGAAAAATCCAAAAAGAATTATTGTTGGAAGAACTGGAGCAGGAAAAACAGCTTTACTATATCGTTTAACAAATTCAAATAATCATGTGGTTCAATTATCACCACACGATTTATCGCTTAATTTTATAGCCACTAATAAAGTAATCGCATTTTTTGAAGAGGCTGGTGTTAATTTAGCACCTTTTTACGTTTTATTATGGAAACACCTTCTAGTTGTAGAACTCATAAAAGAAAAGTTTCAAATTAAAGATGAATCTTCATATAAAGCGTTTATGCGTTCCATCACTTCCATTATCAGTAAAAAAGACAGAAATAAAGAATTGGCATTGGATTATTTCGAAACATGGGGTAATAAATTTTGGCTGACTACAGAACAACGTATTCATGAGTTAACAAGTCGTGTTGAAGATAGTCTAGCCGCTGGAGTTAATGGAAAGTTTTCGGATATTACATTTAATGCTGAAGGAGCAAAAAAACTCTCGTTAGAACAGCGATCAGAAGTTAAGGAACACGGGTTAGATGCGGTTTCAAGAGTTCAAATTCGTGAACTCGAAAATATGCTTACTGTATTAGAAGAAAATATCTTTGATGATCATAAGAAACCATACTATGTAACTATTGATATGCTTGATGAAGATTGGGCTGATGATCGAATTAAGTTTAAACTTATTAGGTCATTAATTGATGCAGTTAATCGATTTAAATGCTTATCCAACGTTAAGATAATTTTAGCAATTCGCCATGATCTACTTTATAAGGTGCTCCATTTAGAGACTACTGCAGGATTTCAAGAAGAAAAATTTAAGGCGTTATATTTAAATTTGAAGTGGGATAAATCAGAATTAGAAAAAATAGTTGAATATAGAATTAATAAATTAATTAAAAGAAATTACACTAAAGGTGATATTTATTTTAAAGATGTGTTCCCAAATAACATTGATGGAAAAGATACCTTTGATTATATGTTAGAGCGAACTTTCTTCCGTCCTCGTGACATTATTGTATTTTTAAATGAGTGTTTAGAGTTATGCGCAGGAAGGCCAAAAATAAGCGTCACTATTATAAAGGAAGCTGAAAATAACTATTCATATGAGCGATTACAATCCTTATCAAATGAATGGAATACAATTTTGCCGGATTTAATGCATACATCAAGGCTTTTCTTTGGCTTTAAAGATCATTTTGAAGTAAAAATAATTACGCAGGATTTTTTGCAAGAAAAATTTGAAGAAATTGCTTTTTCTTTAAATGAGAGAAGCCCAGATCCTATAACCAAGTCCCTGTATAGTTTGTATACGTCCAAAAACACCAATTTCGAGTCAATTAGAAATTATATTTTGAGAGAATTTTACGCTATAGGGCTTATCGGCATTAAAACAGGACCCACTGATTCAATTAGCTGGACTCGTACTAATAATCTCTCACGACTTAGTGCAGGGCAAATTCGACCTTCCTCCACTATATACATCCATCCAATGTTTTATAGGGCCTTAGGGGTGAGATTGTAATGACGCAGGAAGGCGCGAAGTTCACAATTCACCTTTGTTGCTAACAAGCAGTTTTAATATTCCTCCCGTTGACTGTACTTTTCCGCCAACTGTAACAGCACAAACACTGCCCCGGTGCCTCCTGCTTTTACAGGAGCAGAGCAAAAGGCTTGCACGTCTTTATGTTGTCGCAGCCATAGGTTCAGGTGGTTTTTTAAAATCGGTTGGTTATCGGGTGAGCGGTAGCCTTTGCCGTGAATGATATGCACACAACGGCAGCCGTCTTCTACGCAAGCATGCAAAAAATGCAGTAATTGCCGTTTCGCATCATTGCTGGTCAAGCCATGTAAATCAATTTCTGCATCCAGTCCGAACTGCCCCTTGCGCATTTTCTTTAGCACATTGTGTTGCAGCCCGTCGCCAAGAAAACTTAATGAATCCTCTTGCCCGACATTGTCGAGGTCTAATTGCGTTGTGCTCAGGTGTTCATTAACATCAACGAGTCGTGATTTTGGCCTAAATCGAGGCGGATTTTCGGCTTTTAATACGACCTTGTCGTTCTTGACCGCGCGCACAGAGCCGATGCTTTCACGAAACAAATCACGATCTTCTGGAGGCAGGCTTTTTTTTGTCACGAAAGCTGATTTTGTGGGGTATTGTTGCTAAGATGGCGAATTTTATAGCTTATTTGGCTTTAGAGCGATTGATAATGCACATTTTGTTAAGTAATGATGATGGTTATCTGGCTGAAGGATT
>JAUYMX010000396.1 GCA_030699345.1 Methylococcaceae bacterium | reverse complement strand
ACGCTGGGCTGCATTTGGGCAAGAAAAGGGACAGCTAAATAGCCGGTACCAACCGCGCCAACTACGGTTAGCGCTGAGGTCAGAAACTGGCGTTTGGACTTGTCGACGCCTTCAGTATTCATTATTAAACTCTCCTGGGGTGGTCTGCACTTACAAGTGCATTGTTTTTCTATTTTTCGTAGCGCGGCAATATACCATTAAAGCTTGCGGCATTTGAAGCGCCCTTAGTTTGCGTTTGCTGCCTAACAGCGGTGCGATGAATTTAATAGAGATTTATAAGGCTGATAGGCTGTTGCGCAAGGCAGTTAGAAACGCGGTGTTTTCTTCTGGTTTGCCTATGGTGACGCGTAGGCAATCGGTTAATAAACCTCCTTGAGGGTTGAGGTTTTTGATTAACACGCCTTGATTTTTTAAGGCTGTGAAAATACTGTCAGCGTGATCTTTTTTTGTTCTAAACAAAATGAAATTCGCCGAGCTTGGGTAGGCGGTGATGCCGTCCAGTTCATTCAGTCCGGCAAATACAACGTCACGTTGGGCGCGGATTTCAGCGGTTTGCTGGTCAAATAGGTCGCTGTTGTTTAGTGCAAAGTCGGTGCTCGCCTGAGTTAAAATATTGATGTTGTATGGCAGGCGGATTTTGTTAAGTTGTTCAATGATGGCAGGGGCGCCGGCAATATAGCCAAGCCGTAAACCGGCCAAACCTAATTTAGAAACGGTGCGCATCACCAACAGATTTTCATACTGCGGTAATTCATTGATAAAGCTGGCATCGGCAAACGGTGCGTAAGCCTCATCTAAAATCACTAGGCCATTAGCTTTGGTGATAATTTCCCGAATTGCATCGGCATTAAATAAATTACCGGTCGGATTGTTGGGGTAAGCTAAAAAAATCACTGAGGGTTGATGTGTTTCGATAGCCGCTAACATAGCCGGTAAATCCAGCTCAAACGTATCGGCCAGCAAGGGGATACCGTGATAAGTCAACCCGAGGCATTGGCTAAGTTGTTTGTACATGACAAAGCCTGGATCGGGTGCCAGCACCTGGGCATCTGGCGGTAAGGCCATCAACAACAATTGGATGATTTCATCAGAGCCATTACCCAGTAATACATCAAACTGTTCGGGTATTTTATAAACGTGCTTGATGGTGTTGGTTAGCTGCCGGGCTTCTGGGTCGGGGTACCTGTTGAGTCGGCAATCTTTAAGTGATTCTAACCATTGGTTTTTAATGTCTTCCGGCCAGGAGTAAGGATTTTCCATAGCGTCAAGTTTGATTAAACCGGTTGCATCGGCAACTTTGTAAGCGGACAGCGCTAAAACTTCTTTACGGAATAAGCGGGTAATTCTTATTTTTTGTGGCATGGGGGCGATCCAAAATAACGGCTAGGGGAGGGAACGCAAGGTGGTCGCCTCGGTTTTTGAGCTAATAAAATTCTGATTAAGTTGCTCGGTTAGGCTCAGGAGAGCCATAAGCAGCTTACTCCTCAGAAAATCAAGTTAATTCAGTCTCTTGATCGAGCCGTCATGCGTAGGCTGGATAAGCACTAGCGCATCCGGCAAATGCGGTGGATGCGCGTTGCTTATCCACCCTACACAATAAACGCATAGCCTCACTCAGATTAATGACTGAATAGTTACGTTAGTTCAAAGTTTTCTTAATCCTTGATTCTATATTCCGCAGAACGCGCATGCGCCGTTAAACTTTCGCCGCGAGCCAGTACAGATGCTGTTTTCCCCAGTGCAGAAGCGCCTGCTTGTGAGCAATTGATCAGGCTGGTGCGTTTTTGAAAATCATAAACGCCTAGTGGTGATGAAAATCTTGCGGTGCCGGATGTGGGTAGTACGTGGTTCGGCCCGGCGCAATAATCGCCCAAAGCTTCTGCTGTGTAGCGGCCCAGGAATATGGCACCGGCATGGCGAATCTGTTCGGATAGTGCTTCCGGATTTTCGACTGATAGTTCTAAATGCTCGGGGGCAATGCGATTGGCTACCTCGGCAGCCTCATCCAGATTGTTCACTTTAATCAATGCGCCACGACTAGACAGTGATGTTCTGATAATGTCGGCGCGCTCCATTGTTGGTAGCAAGGTGTTGATGCTGTTCTCAACTGCGGCAAGGAAGTCAGCATTGTCGCTGATTAAAATCGATTGGGCGTTTTCGTCGTGTTCTGCTTGAGAAAACAAATCCATCGCAATCCAGTCGGGATTGGTCTTGCCATCGCAGATGATCAGAATTTCCGAAGGCCCTGCGATCATATCGATGCCTACTTGACCGAACACTAATTTTTTAGCAGTGGCGACGTAAATATTGCCGGGGCCGACAATTTTAGCCACAGCCGGGATAGTTTCTGTACCGTAAGCCAATGCTGCAACGGCTTGGGCGCCACCGATGGCAAAAGCGCGATCCACGCCCGCTAAATAAGCGGCCGCCAGTACCAGTTGATTGGTTTCGCCTTTAGGTGTGGGCACAACCATCACAAGCTGACCAACACCGGCTACTTTAGCCGGGATGGCATTCATCAGCACTGAAGAAGGGTAAGCGGCTTTACCGCCGGGCACGTAAAGTCCAGCGCTATCCAGTGGCGTCACTTTTTGCCCCAGTACGGTGCCGTCTGCTTCAGTGTATTGCCAGGACGCCATTTTTTGCTGTTCAGCATATGCGCGAATACGCTCGGCTGCTGTTTTTAGGGCTTGTGCCTGGTCGGCTGGTAATTGTTCCCAGGCGGCTTTAAGTGTTTCTTGGCTTAGTTCAAGTTCGCCTGCGTGGCTGAAATTAGTTTGATCAAAACGGTTGGTGTAGTTGATAACCGCTTGGTCGCCGTTTTGCCGTACGTCAGTGATAATGTCCAATACACGGTGATTAATGTCTCTGTCATCAGCTTCATCCCAGGTCACTAGATGGTGCAGTTGTTGGTCAAAGTCAGCTGATAAGTTGTCCAGTTTAGTGATGTTGATGGCCGACATGGTGTTACCTCTGCGCTAGGGTGTGTTCAAATTGTTCAAGTAATGCGGCAATTGCTTGGTGTTTCATTTTCATGGCTGCTTTATTAACGACCAGCCGTGAACTGATGTTCATGATCAAGTCGCGTGGTTCCAAGCCATTGGCTTTGAGGGTGTTGCCGGTGTCAACCAAGTCGACGATACAATCTGCAAGACCGACCAGAGGCGCCAATTCCATCGAACCATAGAGTTTGATTATTTCAGCCTGAATGCCCAGACTGGCAAAGTAACGTTGTGCGGTTTTGACGTATTTAGTGGCGACACGAACACGGCCGGTAATCTCAGGCGCGTCTTTGTGGGTTGCCGTCATTAGTTTGCAGCAAGCAATTTTTAAATCCAACGGTTCGTAAAGACTTTCTGCGCCATGTTCCAACAGCACGTCTTTGCCGGCAATGCCTAGATCAGCAGCGCCGTATTCAACAAACGTCGGCACATCAGTGGCTCGGATGATTACTAACTGCACATCATCACGGGTGGTTTGCAAAATCAGCTTGCGGGATTTTTCCGGATCATCAAGCGGTGTGATACCTGCTTCTTTGAGTAAAGGTAGAGCCTCTTCATAAATTCGGCCCTTGGAAACGGCAATGGTTAACATGATCAGGCCTATATT
>JAUYMX010000170.1 GCA_030699345.1 Methylococcaceae bacterium | reverse complement strand
TAAAATGCGTTATTTCCATCAACGTTGGATGCCATCAAATCAGGCTAAAAGAGCCTGGATTGAACGAGTGCGTAAGCTGGATATTGAAATTCTTGCACCGCAACATGGCCGGATGTTTAAGGGCGATGATGTAAAGCGATTCTTGGATTGGTTTGATGCGTTACAGGTAGGTATTGCTGTTTAAATGTTGAAAGCTGACAGCGTGTATCAATGGAATACACGCTGCTTAGGAAGCATCCAACTTATAGCCAAAACCCCGCACAGTTTTAAGAAGCTTCAGCTCAAAATCGTCATCAATCTTGCGCCGTAATTGACGGATATAAACATCCACCACATTGGTTAATGGGTCGGCACTATAGCCCCATACTTGTTCCAGAATCCGGGTACGGCTCAACACTTTGCCTGGCGTGCGCATGAAGCATTCCAGCAGGGTAAACTCCTTGGGTGTCAGGTCGATTATCGTATCGCCACGCTTAACTTCATGGGTTTCCCCATTCAATACCAAGTCAGCCAGTTGCAATTCTTTCGCTTCCGGCTGTTTGATTTCGCTACCACGACGTCGCATCAGCGCCTCGATTCTGGCCAGCAGTTCCTCGAAAGCAAACGGTTTGGTCATGTAGTCGTCAGCCCCCGAACGCAGACCGGATACTTTGTCTTGAACGGTATCTCGAGCCGTTAACATCAAAATCGGCGTATCGACACCGTTGCCGCGCAAACGCTCGCAAATCTGCCGACCATTCAGATCGGGCAGTCCTAAATCTAAAACGATGGCTTGAAATTTACCCTCTGTACCCAGAGCGATGGCATCTTTGCCGTTATTGGCGGTTTCTACAATATAGCCCTCGGCTTTTAGGCCTCGTTGCACAAAATCGACAATTCGTTGATCGTCTTCTACTAGCAGAACGCGCATTTAGTCGATACCTATTAGCTTAGTTGTTGTCATTTATCAGCTCGTTTTCCTGCGCTGCTGCCAGCAGCGGCAAAGTGAGGGTGAATGTCGAGCCCATATTCTCGGTGCTAGATACAGTGATATGCCCGTCATGGGCTTTTAAGATTGATTTAGCCATTGGCAAGCCTAAGCCAGAACCATCGTCATGCGCATGCAGAGCATTATCGCTACGGAAGTTACGTTCGAAAATGCGTTCCAAATCTTGGCTGGGAATGCCGATGCCTTGATCGGTTAGGCTGATGTTTGCTTCATTCCCATCTTGCCATAACGCAACGACGATGCGTCCGCCTGGGATGGAATATCGGCAGGCATTATCGCCCAGAATAAATAGCACT